>JASJEI010000049.1 GCA_030064795.1 Pleurocapsa sp. MO_226.B13
TATGGCGGGCAGTGGGCGCTCGCGCAGAGGAAGCTAGTACCCTCAACAATATTGGTTTTGTCTATGATGACTTGGGAGAGAAACAGCAGGCCTTAGACTACTACGAGAAGTCTTTACCCCTATCACGGGCAGTGGGCGCTCGCGCTGGGGAAGCGGTAACCCTCAACAATATTGGTTTTGTCTATGATGACTTGGGAGAGAAACAGCGGGCATTAGAGTACTACGAGAAGTCTTTACCCCTATCACGGGCAGAGGGCGATCGCGCTGGGGACGTGGTAACCCTCAACAATATTGGTAGTGTCTATTATGACTTGGGAGAGAAACAGCGGGCATTAGAGTACTACGAGAAGTCTTTACCCCTATCACGGGCAGAGAGCGCTCGCGCTGGGGAAGCGGCAATCCTCAACAATATTGGTGGTGTCTATGATGCCTTGGGAGAGAAACAGCAGGCCTTAGACTACCTCAAGCAGTCTTTACCCCTAAGGCGGGCAGTGGGCGATCGCACAGGAGAAGCTGTTACCCTTTACAATGTCGCTTATTTAGAAAGAAATAGAGGCAACCTGCAAGCTGCATTAACTCCTATGCAAGCCTCTATTAATATTAGAGAAGACTTACGCGCTAAAGTTATCAGTCCCGAACTTCGTCAAACCTACTTCTCCACTGTACAAGGTGCTTATCAATTCTACATTGGTTTATTGATGGAACTCCATCAACAAAACCCCTCGCAAGGCTACGATAAACAGGCATTTAACATTAGTGAACGTTCCCGCGCTCGAACGTTATTAGAATTACTCACGGAAGCCACTGCCAATATCAAAGAAGGGGTAGCTCCCCAATTATTAGCCCAAGAAAAAAGCTTACAAGGTCAACTCAATGCAATCGAAGAACAACGCCTAGAAATCTATAACAATCCTGATAGCACCCCTGAACAAAAAACAGACATCAAGCAAAAACACCAAACTCTCCTAAAAGAATATCAAGAATTACAAAACGAAATCCGCAAAGAAAGCCCCAAATATGCGGATTTAAAATATCCCCAACCCCTCACCTTAGAACAAGTTCAACAGCAAATTTTAGATGAAGATACGGTCTTATTACAGTATTCTCTAGGGGAAGAACGGAGTTATCTCTGGGTAGTTACCAAAGAGGGAATGACCAGTTACCCACTTCCCTCGGAGAAAGAGATAGAAAAGCGGGCAAAAAATCTACTTAAGTTTACCACCCAAGGGAATCCAAAAGCTTTTACTCAAGCCGTAACTCCATTAAGTCAAGCAATTCTCGACCCTGTTAAAGATAAATTAACCAAAAAACGCATTTTAGTTGTTGCTGATGGCGTATTACAATACATTCCCTTTGCTGCCCTTTCCCTCTCAGAAAATCAACAACCCCTAATTACGAACTACGAAATTATCAACTTACCTTCTAGTTCCAGTTTAGCCACTATTCGCCATGAAACTCAAGCCAGAAAATCTGCCCCAAAAGCCTTAACTGTCTTAGCAGATCCTGTCTTCAGTACCGATGATAAACGGGTAAACAAGACTCAGGACAAAATACCAAGTATTATTAGCTTAATTGCCCAGAGGCTACAATTGTTGTTAGGTAGGCTGTTCGGTCTTAAATCGGTAACGGTAAATAACAGCAAAACTACTGTTTCTCAAGCACAACCCTCGGATTTAGGGTTACTTGCCCTTCAGCGTTCAGTTAGAAGCCTAAGAGATGGCAAATTTGACCCCCTACCTGGAACTCGTCAAGAAGCAGAAGCCATCCTTAAACTTATCCGAAACAAGACTCAAAAAACCTCCGCTTTCGACTTCGATGCTAATCTTCCTACTGCAACTAACCCCCAATTAAGTCAATATCGCATTGTCCATTTTGCTACCCACGGCATTCTCAATACTGAGTCCCCAGAATTGTCAGGTGTGGTGCTTTCGTTGGTGGATGAAAAGGGCAATACTGTTAATGGTTTCCTGCGCCTCCATGAAATCTTCAACCTCAAGCTGACCGCTGAGATAGTAGTCTTAAGTGCTTGCCAAACAGGACAGGGTAAGGACATCAAGGGAGAAGGATTAGTAGGATTGACTAGAGGATTTATGTATGCGGGTTCACCTCGCGTATTAGTCAGTTTGTGGAAAGTTGACGATCGCGCAACAGCAGAAATTATGACCAGATTCTATCGGTTGATGTTAGAGAAAAAATTATCGGCAACAGAAGCATTGAGAGAGGCACAGTTGGAGATGCAACGAGAAACTGAGTGGAAGTCTCCCTATTACTGGGCAGCTTTTACCCTTCAGGGAGAGTGGCGATAGATGTTGTGTAAAGTATATACAACATATAAACTATTATTTCGTCCTTGTTGTAGACATTATGGAGGATCTAAATTCCCAGGGAGGTTGAGAATTACCAGACCAGATACCAATACCCTTTATTCTTTGCCCTGACTGACTTCCTTTATTTAGTTGAGAAGGTAACACCTTCCATCACGCTCGCAAGAATGACTACAGTCGGGTAGCGATCGCTTTCTGGTAACTTTTGTCAGTCAACCAGCTACTCCCCTCACCTCAATCTTTTATTTACAAGCAGTCTCTAAAGGTTCGTATCGCCCTTTAATTCACGCATCTTTGCTATACGCCCTTTTCGCTCGCCAAGTTTAAAGCTGAAAATTTAGAGGTAGCTGATTTTTATATTATTTTGTGCTTCAATAATAATATAGATTTTAGTTAAACACTTAACTTATTGCCAGCCATGAAATCTCACCCAGAGCAATTTTAGTCTTGAGCTAGTAGCTCAAAAATCGAGACAATATCAGTAGGATTGATAATTAGACAGAAAACCTAACACTAGTGGCAGACAAACCATTAGGATATAAGAGTGATTCAATCCTACCCTATAGACTCATTAAAAAATGGTAGCTGGTTTAAATTAATTTGCGGAGCTAGCTATCAACATCTTCCTGCGGTTCGTAATTTAGCTTTAGCATATAGTCTTGCTGGTGCAGATTGTATAGATGTTGCTGCCGATCCTGCTGTGATTGCTGCTGCGAGGGAAGGAATCAAAATAGCCGAGCAACTACAGGTTAAAAGTCAACGGATACAGGATGGGAAAAAAGATGTTCATCGGGTGCTTGCTTCAGGTTTTACTCCTTTTAAGATCGGCCATTCGCCCTGGTTAATGATCAGTATCAATGATGGAGAAGATGTTCATTTTCGCAAAGCCAAATTCGATCTGACCCAATGTCCTTCAGAGTGTCCTCAACCTTGTGTAAGAGTATGTCCTGCGGAGGCAATTAATCCTGATACGGTAGGAGTTATTAACGATCTTTGTTATGGCTGCGGTCGTTGTGTACCAATATGTCCCGAAGAGTTAATTACTACTCATTCTTATCTATCAAATCAAAAGGCGATCGCACCTTTAATTGATTCAATGGCAGTAGATGCCTTAGAAATTCATACCCAGGTAGGGCATTATGAGGATTTTAAACGAGTGTGGCAAATTATTTACCCAGTGGTGGACAAACTCAAATTATTAGCAATTAGCTGCACTGATGGGGAAAATGTTATAGATTATTTGCGATCGCTTTATAAATTAATTAGTCCTCTACCCTGTCCTTTAATTTGGCAGACAGATGGACGTTCGATGAGTGGGGATATTGGTAAAGGAACGACCCATGCTGCGATCGCTTTTGCGAGCAAGGTTTTAGAGGCAGATTTGCCTGGATACATTCAGCTAGCTGGAGGGACTAACAACTACACAGTAGAAAAATTAAAGCAATCAAAATTATTACAGAAGTACAGTCCAACTTCTCAATTCAACTCGGTTTCTGGAGTAGCTTATGGCAGCTATGCTCGTGGTATTTTGTCCCCAATATTAGCTAAATTAGAAACAACTGAACTGCAAAATATTCAACATTATTTAACTATCAATCAGCCAATGAACCAGCTCAAACTAAAGCTAGAAAGAGATCCAGACATACTAAGACAAGCAGTTAGTACTGCCAAAGAATTAGTAAGTCAAATCAAAAACAGCAACTAATTGCGTTCTCTAGCTTTTGTCCAATAAATCTAACCAATAAATATTTATTAGCCAAATTTATTAAATGCAGTCAGAAATACCTTCCCATCGGATGCAAGTTACCGATAATCTAGACAAATTACTTACTATTTTTCCTGACACCATCCGCTCTAAATTAGACGAGCAACTTAAAACCGACAGCGACAAACTGATTGAAGTCGTTTTAGACTTAGGCAGACTACCAGAAGCTCGTTTTAGCGATCGCGTTACCTATATTCGCGATGAACCCGTAACCAAAGAAGAAATTCAACACTGTATCGAGCGCGTGGGAATGTTCAGCAGTGACAACCGTGCGGGAATAGAGCGAACTCTCCATCGCATCAGTGCCATTCGTAACCGTACTGGAGACATTATTGGTCTTACCTGTCGGATCGGGCGGGCAATTTTTGGTACGATTGTGATGATCCGCGACCTCGTAGAGACGGGACAGTCAATTTTGCTTTTGGGTCGTCCTGGAGTCGGTAAAACCACCGCTTTGCGAGAAATTGCCAGAGTCTTGGCTGACGACTTTGAAAAAAGAGTTGTGATCATCGATACTTCTAACGAGATTGCTGGTGATGGCGATATTCCTCACCCGGCGATCGGTCGCGCCCGTCGAATGCAGGTTGCCCGTCCTGAGTTACAGCATCAGGTGATGATTGAGGCAGTGGAAAATCATATGCCCGAAGTCATTGTCATCGATGAAATCGGTACAGAACTAGAAGCTATGGCCGCCAGAACGATCGCCGAACGGGGCGTGCAACTAGTAGGTACTGCCCACGGCAATACCGTGGAAAATCTAATTAAAAATCCTACCCTCTCCGATTTAGTCGGTGGTATCCAAAGCGTTACCTTGGGAGACGATGAAGCTCGCCGTAGAAGGACGCAAAAAACCGTTTTAGAACGGAAAGCACCTCCTACCTTTGCGGTCGCCGTAGAAATGTTAGAACGGCAACGCTGGGTCGTTCACGATGATGTATCCGCAACTATTGACAGTCTCTTACGGGGGATCGAACCGCCAGCCCAAGTTAGAACGGTAGACGACAGTGGAGAAGTAACAATTATCCATGAAGAATCACCCTCTTCTTTTAAACCTTTACCTCCGCGAGATCTAGATACAACAGTTACTCCCCTGTATTCTCAGGGTTTGAGAGCGTCAGGGAAAATGACTCCCGTCTCACTCAATGGAACTAGTTCCAAACGGGTTAATTCCGACTTCGATCGGATGTTAGAACGGTCTTGGCAAACCAAAGAACCCAATAGTCAAAAAATTCGTACTCCCGGCCCCAATGGTGAAGACTGGCCCGTTTACATCTATGCCTATGGCATTGGACGTTCTCAACTAGATCGGGCAATTGAAGTACTAGAACTTCCCGTAATGTTAACCAAAGACTTAGATGAAGCAGATGCGGTGATCGCCTTGCGATCGCAGGTTAAACATCATTCTAAACTGCGCAATCTAGCTAGAGATCGTCAAATTCCCATTTATACGGTCAAATCTAATACCATTCCTCAAGTAACGCGAATTCTGCGTCAAATCTTGAATTTAGATGACCCTAATATTCCCGAACCGACAGATTTAAGACTGTTTAGTAAAGCGGGTAGCGATGACGAAATCGAGGCATTAGAAGAAGCCAGACTAGCTGTGGAACAAATTGTCATTCCCAAAGGGCAACCAGTAGAATTATTACCGCGATCGGCTAAAGTGAGGAAAATGCAGCACGAACTGATCGAACACTATCGCTTACAGTCCGATAGTTTTGGTGATGAGCCAAATCGTCGTTTGAGGATCTATCCCGCATAATCTGGAAATGGTGGGCAAAAATTTATCAATAGATAATAGATTGTTTTAATATAGATTATTTGCCCACCCTACAAAGACGCGATCGCTATGGATTATGAAGACTTTGCCTTTTACGATCCAGGTAAATTAATTGAAAGCGAACTGGAACTGGTATTAGTTCAAACTATCTTTCCTGAAGTTAACAAAATAGCTTATGTTCCTGTATGTAAATTTGAGATGAGAATTTCTGGAACAAAGCAAAAACTTGGCAGTATAGATTTTAGAGTGGGTAAGACTAGAAATTTGATTATGTATGCTGGTCATTTTGGCTATGATGTTGCCCAAAAGTATAGAGGTAATAGATATGCTGCGAAAAGCTGTCGGCTTTTATTTCCTCTAGCCAAAAAACACAAAATTAATCCTGTATGGATTACAGTCAACCCAGATAATATAGCATCTCGCCAAACTTGTGAAATTGCTGGCGGTCAATTAATTGAAATTGTGGATTTGCCAGTAGATAATGACCAGTACCAAAAAGGTGAGCGTCAAAAGTGCCGTTATCGCTTTGATTTATAAAATTTTTATTTGCTTGGATGCAATCGCTCTTTAAAAATTTGGTTGAAAATGATCGAACCAGAAATTAAGTTAATTAATCATTTTATTGACAATCCCAATCTTTTATTCAATCGAATTAAAAATTCTGTTATCTGGGACGAGCGAATAAAAGCCAGAAAAACTGCTAGTTATGGCGTTGCTTATAATTATTCTGGAATTACTTATCTTCAGACAGAAATGCCGAGGGAATTAATTCCTATTTGCGAACAGATAGAGCGGAAAATTGGCTTTATGCCTAATAACTGTTTGTTAAATTATTATCCCGATGGTCAATCGACTATGGGTTATCATTCTGATACTTCCGCAGAGTTAAAAGAAGGGACGGAAGTAGGTATTGTATCTTTAGGTGCTTCACGTTGTATTTCCTATCGCAGCAAAAAGGAGCGAGCGATCGAACACAGATGCTTGCTAGAAAGTGGAGATTTTCTCTATGATTTTCTCTATATGGACAATTGCGTCCAAAAACATTGGTTGCACGCCATACCAAAACAAGATCGAGCAGGAGAAAGAATCAGTCTTACATTTCGTTGTCTAGTTACATAAAGTCAAGAAATCGGTAAATTACGTTTCTTTCAATTAGATATGTCGTCTTAAGAAATTACTTTTAAGAATCTACCAAAGGAAAAATTTTAGGTTAATTGTTTCATATTGTGGTTTAGATTCGTTCTTGAATAGATATGGCGATCGCGCTTTGTAGCTCGGACAAATCAAAATGAGCTTAAATGTTTCGACGAGACAGTAGATTTTTAGTTAAAAAATTAGTAGGGTGTGTTCCTTAAAAAAACTAATAGCCAAGAGCTACAAACTAATAACTATCCAAACAAATCCTAAATTTAACTTTTTTGCCATTTTCAAAGGACAATAAAATTTGATAGCCTATCCTAATAAGTTTTGGGAACGATAAGAGAGCGTGGAAATATCAATTGGTCGCGGAAAACAGGCTCGCCGAGCCTACGGATTTGACGAAATCGCACTTTCCCCTGGAGTGCGTACCCTAGACCCTAGTTTAGCGGATACAAAATGGGAAATCGGCGGAATTATCCGCGAGATACCGATCTTAGCTAGTGCCATGGATGGCGTAGTTGATGTCAAGATGGCGGTATTACTGTCGCAATTAGGTTCGATCGGAGTTTTAAACCTGGAGGGAATACAAACTCGTTATGAAGACCCCGAACCGATTCTAAATAAGATTGCTTCAGTAGGAAAATATGAGTTTGTCGGTTTGATGCAAGAACTATATGCAAAACCGATCGAACCAGAACTAATTACCAAGAGAATCAAAGAAATAAAGAGCCAAGATGCGATCGCAGCGGTAAGTTTAACTCCCGCAGGCGCGAGTAAATACGGCAAGATCGTCGCCGAAGCAGGAGCAGATTTAGTTTTTGTCCAGGCGACAGTAGTATCTACAGATCATCTTTCTCCAGAAGCGATCGCGCCTTTGGACTTAGCTAATTTTTGCCAGGAAATGCCGATGCCCGTAGTACTAGGGAACTGTGTTACCTATGAAGTAGCCCTAAGACTGATGAAAGCTGGTGCTGCTGCGGTATTGGTGGGAATTGGGCCTGGTGCTGCTTGTACTTCTCGTGGTGTCTTGGGGGTAGGCGTTCCTCAAGCTACAGCTACCGCTGATTGTGCTGCTGCGCGGGATGACTATTATGCCGAAACTGGCAGATATGTCCCAGTTATTTCTGATGGTGGCATTGTTACGGGAGGAGATATTTGCAAATGTCTTGCCTGTGGTGCTGATGCGGTGATGATTGGTTCGCCTATTGCCCGTGCTGCCGAAGCCCCTGGCGGAGATTTTCACTGGGGAATGGCAACTCCTAGCCCCGTGTTGCCCCGTGGTACTCGGATCAAAGTAGGAACTACAGGCACGATCGAACAGATTATGGTTGGCCCTGCTAAACTCGATGACGGTACCCATAACCTGTTGGGAGCGATTAAAACTAGTATGGGAACTTTGGGTGCAAAAGACCTCAAAGAAATGCAACAGGTAGATGTGGTAATTGCACCTTCACTGCTGACTGAAGGAAAAGTCTACCAAAAAGCGCAACAGCTAGGGATGGGGAAATAAAGGAACGAGGATAAAGGATGAAGGAAAGAGTAATTATTCGTTTCTTTTCATCCTTCCTAATGTGAGTTCAAAGTTCTAATTTTTTTCTTCAAAAAATCAGGTTTTCAAGGATATCTAACCACTATCCAAACTCGAAAAATTGCCTTTTTTCAGCTTTGTCGAACTTTCAAGAAACATCAGCAGTAAGCGTTGATTTGGGGACGAGTTCAAGACCGAGAGCCTCAGCTTTTTTCTGAAGTTTTTTGAGCATTAGGTTCTGATATTTTTGCTCGTAGTAGTCCACACCAGGGTCACAATAAGATTCACCCGTTGTCCACAACCGATAGAATATGCGTGCTAGTTTATGAGCAGTAGCGGTCATCGCTTTTGGGGCACCAAAACGAGAACGTAAACGCCGATAAAAAGCCCCCAAAGCCGAACGACTTTGTGTGAGAGAAAAAGCAGCCATGCGAAAGGCATTAGCGGCGCGATTGACCACCTTACGAGTTTGAGAACTTTTAACCTTACCACCAGTAATTTTTTGACCAGGGCATAAACCAAGCCAAGAAGTGAAATGCTTGACTGAAGGAAAACGTTTTGGGTCAAGTCCGACTTCGGACAAAATAGTTTGTACAGTTAAAACATCCAGACCATCAATTCTAGTAAAGTCCACCCCGACAATACGATAAAGATATGAGTGCAAATCAAAATCGGGATGATTTGCCGTTGGTTTTTTTCGACGTTTTTTCCCCGTTGTCGGAGGTGGTTCTAAAGTTTTGGGCGTAAACGAGGCTAGACATTTTTCAATTTCAGCGTCAACCGCCGCAATCTCCGTTTGGAAAACCTCATACAAAGTAAATTCTTGCTTGAGGACGAACAAGTGCTCACTGCGATAGTCACCAGTTAGGGCTTTAGCAAGATCTGCTGTGCTGCTTTTGATGCGTGGGTTTTTGAGGGTTGCTAAAATTTGTGGGTTTTGTTCCCCAGCAATGATGGCTTGAATAATCTTCATTCCAGTCAAACCAGTAATATCGCTAATGACTTTGTGTAGATGCAGATTCATCTGAATCAAGGCTTTTTGCATCCGTTGAACATGAGTACTTGCACTTTTGATTAGGCTATCTCTTTGACGGATATAGCTTCGCAGTACACAAACTTGGTCTTCGGGTCGGAATGAGCCAGATAGTAGTCCATAGCTGTGTAATTGTTGCAACCATTGACAGTCGAGGACATCTGTTTTACGTCCAGGCACGGTTTTGACGTGGTGTGCATTCACCAGTTTGACTTTCAGCCCTCTGGCTTCTAATATTTGAAACAATGGAATCCAGTAAACCCCAGTTGCTTCCATTGCTACGGTGTCTACTCCACATTCCATTAACCAATTTGCCATGGCAATTAAATCAGGGGTAAAACATCCAAATCGCTGCACATTTTGGTCGGCTCTATCTTTGGGAACACAAACCCAATGTTCTCTACTACCAAGGTCGATCCCTGCTGCATTCTGGTTAATTTGCTCCCAGGTCTCAGATACAGATACAGAATGATTATTCTCTGGGTTTGATGGCAATTTCATTGCTGTAACACTGATATAATTAGATATGATTATGGAGATATGTCCCGACCTGGGGATGTATTGATCAGATAATCTTTCAAACGGGATAAGAAACTTGTTCCTTCACCAATGTCATCATCATAAAACCCCAGAACCATGCTCTTAGCCAGGCTAAATACACTATTGTTAGTTCGGTTTTAACTGTCAGGACACCTATAATATATCTGTTCGTCGGTTGTCTCAAAACTTTTTCTTTCATTCATTACGGGTAACTAGTGCCCGTGGGTTGCTCTTAGGAAACAAATTGTTTCTTTCAAACATAACGAATCCTGTTCGTTGGACGCTCACGTACATAAGAGCCACGAGTATGTCACTTGCGATGACGAACAGGGGAACGTTCAATTCCCCCTTGGCTATAACCAAGATCGTACATACTAGCAGCTAGAACATCATCTTCTGGTGGTGACTTTGGTCTTCCCATCCAAGCATCTGATTTGCCTAAATTGAGCCAATCTTCATCCGTCATCCAAGAGGTGGAAGGGTTATTTGTTGTTGAACATAATGCAGTTTTCATAATTTTTCTCCTCAATTAAATGTCTTTCTTTTATCATTCCTCATCCCTCATCCCTCATCCCTGTAACTGTTTTAAGTCTCTCATCAATTTTTCGGCGTTGTTATTACTTACCATCCGCTAAAGGTGCAATGTCTAACTTGCCGACCAACTATCAACAACCGTGCTACTCCTTCTGCTGCATTCGTTAACAGATTAGCTGTTTCAGCGATCGCCTCAGACAATTGACAGGGATGGGACAAAATACTGGTAAAATAATCGATTCCGTACTGCCAATTCGTTTCTGCACCTTGACCGATTGTTCCAGCTAAAGCAATCACTGGCAAGTTGTAACGTTTGGCTCGTCGAGCAACCTCAGCAGGAATTTTGCCTTTTGGGGTTTGGTAATCCAAACATCCTTCCGCCGTAATTACTAAATCTACTTTGGGCAACAAGCGATCGATTTCTAGGTACTGCATCACGATTTCATAGCGAGGATGTAATTTAGCATCAATTAGAGCTAGTAAACCCGTTCCTAAACCACCAGAAGCACCACTCCCAGGTAATTCTCTAACTTCAATGCCTAAATTATCTTTAATTACCGAGGCATAATGTTCTAGAGCCAAAGCCATCTCTTCCACAGTTTCAGGGGATGCCCCTTTTTGCGGACCGAATACTCTGGCAACTCCGCGATCGCCACATAATACGTTATGCCAGTTACAAGCTACATCTATTTGTACCCAATCTAAACGCGGATCTCGCTCGGATACATCGATTTGCTTCAGTCTGATTAGTTCGCCTCCGCCAAAACCCAATTGATTGCCGTTTTCATCGAGTAATTTAACTCCCAAAGCTTGTGCCATACCAGCACCACCATCATTAGTCCCCGAATCACCACAACCAACTAAGATCCGTTCTACTCCAGCGTCTAAAGCGGATTTAATTAATTCACCCACACCATAAGTAGTTGTTACCAGAGGATTACGTATTTCTGGGGGAACATGGCGTAACCCTGCTGCTGCTGCCATTTCCAAGACGGCTGTTTTGTAGCGCGTGTCTCCGAGCAAACCGTAAAAGGCGTCAATTTTTTGTCCTACTGGTCCGATTACTTCTACAGAGTGCAAAGTTCCTCTCGTGGCTGCAACTAAAGCTTGGGTAAAACCTTCACCTCCATCTACCAAAGGAGCTTTGAGAGTTCGAGCATCGGGTATAACTCGATGAATACCTTTTGCAATACAATCAGCAACCTGTTTTGCATCAAGACTCTCTTTAAATCCAGAGGGGGCAATTAATATATTTAAGGTCATTTCTCCTCCCGCGGTTTACTAACGCTTGGCGAGTTATTCAAAAGGCAACTTCAACGCATCCAGTAATGTACAAATTTAAACTTGAGACTTGATTGATTAGATTGTTATTTCACTATTACCAGTAGCAACTTAATCTGCCTTTAATCTGTATTTAAATTTTTCTTGATGAATCTTTTGTTAGAGAAAAGTGAGAATATTTTCATGTTGCTTTCAAACTACAAAAAATTATTTTTGTAGACTAAATCTACCTTACGAAAACTCACTTTTACATTGGGAGTGCAGTTTTTGCTCATAAAAGATGTAAAGTCTACGCTTCAATCACTCTTACTCTCTTTACTTATCCAGTACCAAGCATTGAGACAACCCAAAGCCACGCCGACGACTAAAAGCATCAATGTCCAAGAATACTGACTTTGAACGTGGGTATCGATCCACACTCCCACCCCAATACCCAATAAAGAAGGAATAGCAACCGACCAGCCTACCATGCCAAACATCCCCAAGCCAAACCAAATATTCTTCGCTTCTGTTTGGGCTTTAATTTTGCGATCGCTTTTGCTGGCTATTTGACGCTGAAAATTACGGGTTCTTGACTTGCGTTTATCCATATCACAACTCCTGAAAACGACGCATCACGCTAATTTCAAATTGTGCTAAAGCCGAACGAGTTAGTTTTTCTTTTTCGTCTAAGACTTGAAATTGTTCGATGACGGTTTGTTTGAGAGTTTCTAAATCTTTGCCTATAATTGCATTGCGAGTAGATACTAGAACCTCTTGACCGCATTTAACTAAAATTCCTTCATCCACTGCCACAAATGTTTCTCCCTCGGTTTCTGTACTAAAACTGAGTATTCCTGGGACTAGTGCTGCGACAAAATCTACATGATGGGGTAACAAACAAAAATGACCATTTTCGGCTTCGGCGATAACTTTGGTGACTTCGCGATCTATTAAAATGACTGTAGGAATCAAAACTTTCAATTTCATATTTAAACGCGATCTCAGATTGCTAAAACCGAACTAACATTTCTGATGCCTGTTAAAGATGGCATTTTTTCAGTTGAAAATATTATGGCAACAGTTTGTGAGTAGAATGTGATGCTGCAAATCATGATTCGATCGCCAAGCTGGATGTAGAAATCTCTACCAAAAAATGTGCCATGCCGAAGCAACTAGATTAAGTTTTGTAATATTATTTAATAAAGCTTGAAAAAATCTGCTTAAGCTAGCGATAGTTCTGGGAGTATACAGCGTGGATCGAGAAAAATTATTACCGACTCGGGGACAACTTGAGAGACAGTTATCTCAAACACTACAATCTTTATATCGTCAAGAATTTGGGCATTTACTCAGTAAAGTAACCTGTCATATTTTTGCCGATAAAGTGGCAGTTGTTGCGGAAGATACGGTTACTAATATAGAAAAAATCCTCCTCGACAACTCTAAGTTAGATCTCGCATACAGTATTAGAACGGCGATTAGTAAAGCATTTACTAGTCAAGTACAGCAAGTAACTGCCGAGATCTTGGAGGTAGGAGTAATCGATATTATTGTTGATTCGACGATAGATAGTGGCTATTTGGGTATGATTATCTTCCTCGATCGTTCTCCTCAAGTGCGCTTAGCCAAGAGAAAAAAACTATCAAAACAAAATTTATCTAATTCTGTAAGAGAAGAAGTGGTCTAGTTTTGGAAGTATATTATTCAGTCTTACTCTGTTCAATCGGTTTCCGCGATCGTAAAGCTACGATCGTAATTAATTCGACACTTTTAAATTGCTAACTTGCTGTTTTTCGACAGCAGCTATCTCCAGACAAGATGCGATCGCTCGATACAAACTTTCTAGTTGATAAGGTTTACAAATATAATCATCAAAACCAACCGCAAAAATTAAATCTTGCTCTTCTTCTCTGGCTAAACCAGTCACTGCAATTAGAGGTATGTGTCGAGTTCGATCGTGTCTTTTAAGTATGCTAGCGATTTGTAATCCACTAATATTAGGTAAAACAATATCTAATAAGATTAAATCGGGTTGTTTTTCTTTGGCTAAATTAATCGCTGTAATGGCATCAGTCGCAATCAAAGATGTCCAACCAAACATAGCTAGAGAATACCTCAATAATAATTCGTTATCTTCATCATCTTCTAATACCAAAATTAAAGGAATTGCACGATTTTTTAAATCTGTCTTGATAACAGATTCGTGATAGTCCATTCTTGTACCCCATAATTAAGAACGGACGACGCTTTCCTAGTTATAAAATAGGTTTCTAGTTCTCACCTATTAGAAAATGGGTCGTACTAATCTCATAATTTTTGGATGTTTCTGTTCGCCAATTAAGCCTGAAGAGAAAGCATCTCAAGTGATTAGAGATATTAATAATAGTTATTATTTTTACTTAGTTTAAGAATCTTTTCCAGCTTGTTTGTCGATCTCTTTACTATTGTTTATATAAGTTTATAAATAATCGATTGAGTAAGTAAAAATGCTCAGCTATTTGAGAATATCTATCCAAAGATATAAAGCAATTGACATATTAAAAATATCTATCAAATTATAGTTTGGTTATCTTAATATTTTTTTTATATTTATCTTAAGCAAGAGGTGATTCTTGGTTCTTGTTAGGAAAATTTATTACTTTCTTGTTTTCTGCTTTGGCTAAATACTCTCTTGAATAAATACTAATTTTCTGGTTAATAAAGGTGTTGTTACCAGTATTAGTTAAAGAAAAATCAACAGAGAATTAGCCAACAAAGATTACTACTTTATTTACTCATACTCATAATATGACTAATTTACTTCCAACCTGCAACCAGTTAGAAAAACAATTGTCTCAAAGTATCAGGACTTTATATAAAAAAGAAATAAATCATTCACCACAAAAAATCACTTGCAAGCTATTTTCCAGATACCTGGCGATCGTCAGTGATGAAGCATTAACACCTGTAGAAAAAAGCCTCTGGGGATCTGGCGAACAAAATTTAAGTGAGGAGATCCGTTTGGAAATAGATAGTATCATTAAGCCAAAATTAGTTCGGCTGATTGAAAATATTACTACAGTTAAAATAGAAGAAATCTTGAGTAACGCTCTGTTTGCTGCCAACAAATCCTGTATTTTGGTGATTTTCTCCGAACCACCACAGGTACGTGGTTATAAATCTAGACCTCAATCAAAATCAAACCAGAGCTGAACTTTAGGGGCGATCGCAAATCAGATCGAGTTCATTAAAAAATGAGGAAAGAGCCTGTAGTAAGGTTAACCCCAGCAAGACTCTTAGTCAAAATGGGGTGAGCCTTAGTGGGGCTTTCCTCAACCAGACTCCAGTTTGCAAGTTAGTCTCTAGCAAATAAAATGTGGTAAAGACTAATTTGCACCTATACAGAATTTAATTTAAATTTACTTTGCTTTACATTGAACTAAAGATAGAGATCGGTTTTACTGATTTGAAGCTTAATAGCGATCGCAAAGATTTTGGTGTTCTATTTGATGCTCGGATGAATTAGTCACTATTTCGAGACGCACCTTCGCCTTGTCTGCCGAGGAAAGTTGGGCGATAGCCTGTAATAGTTCTTGGGCTGTATTTAAATCGAGAAAACTGCTTTTAGTAATATGCAAGCTGTCGGCATCGTTTAACTCTTCATATTTAAAGCCGTTGACTTTTTCTTCGTTAATCACAACCTCGGTTAGCCGTTCGGGATTTTTGCCTATTCTTTCGACGATTAATTTTTCTCGTCTGACAGGTACTGTTACTACCCGCGTTTCGACTTGTTTGCGAACGACAACTTCTCCAACTTTACGCTTACGACGAGCGACCTGCAATTTTTCTTCTAGCAGGGTGATATGTTCGATTTCCGAGGAAGAAGATTGCTGTTGATTATCATTATGTATAGAGTTAATTTGATAATCGCTGTCCGAACTAGATTCTGTCAAAGCAGCTTGCCAAGGAGCGGGTGCAGTTTGATAGATTGGTAAATTTTCTAGTTGTTGATGAGATAGATTGGTTAAGATTAGCTGATTATCGAGGTCTATCTGATAAATGTGAGTATGTTCCAGTATACGAAGACTCAATTTGCGAGCGTCGATTTGCGATCGCTCAACTAACAAGTTAATTTGATTATTGGCATCGTAATATATATCTTTAACTTTAGCTCTAGATATACCCTGGCGGTCAATTATGTCGTAGGAAATCAACTTTTGACCGAGTTGAGCTAACTGAGATTTTAAACGCTCGTTGCCATCGACGGGATCGTCTTTACTAAGAGTCATTATTTAAATACCACTAATAAAAAAAAATTATACAACCATCTAAAGCGATGCAATTGCTATCTCTTGCTCAACAGCTATAGGCGATCGCACCTCAACTAGATTATTTTTGTAGTAATAATTGCTTAACGTGAGGCAAGAAGTTCGGAATTAGTAGAGGACGTTTCATGAAACGTCCGTACAGGAGTTGTTTTATTTTGAACGAAATAATCAGGAATTCAGACTTCTGAAAATTAAAGAGTTACAAAATCTTTGAGTTTTCTTTACTTCGTCGAACTCACGTTGCTTAAAAAGCTTCCGCTTGAGAAGTATTTGCGATCGCGGTGTTGGTTCTTTGTGATTGTTAAGGATGGATTTTCCACCCCAAAGGGTAAACTTGCGAACTTAACTTTATCGATCTCTGGCTCTACTTAAGTAATTAAACCAAAAATCGATGGTCAAACTTTTTTGGCTAAAGTCAGTAGTAGGTGCTACCCCACATCACATTAATTATTGTAGGGCGCACCTTAAACCAGAATCAAAAGCTTTACTCGACTGATGAAGACCAGAAAAGCCACCGATCGAATCGATAATTACTGCTCGATAACTGCATCATTGTCAGTTTCGACTTTTAATTCCTCGCGACGAACGGTTTCTTTTGCTGTAACAGTATCTCTTTCTACTTCTTTGCGGACGCTTACTTCTTCACGAACAAAAGCTTGCTTTTCAATATCGGCAGTTTCTTCATAAACTTCTACTCGTGCTACTTCTCCTCCGACAAAAGCAGTTTCCCCTGGGGTAACGGGAGTAACTTCAGTAGTACTGCTACGTTCGATTACTATTTTTTCTTTTTCTACAGGTACGGATACTGTAGCGGTTTCAGTTTCGACTTTTTTGCCTACTTTTACCGTACCGGCCAAAAATCTCTCTTTATTAGCAATTAAACGTTCTTCGTAAAGTTTGAGATTTTGACGGTTGTCAATTTCTTGTTCTTGATGAGCATAAAGACTGGGTTCGCGATCGTAATTATAGGTTTCGCGATCGTAACCTATAGCTGCATTTGCTTCTAGATCGACTCTTTCGCGATCGTCTTCTGCGCCTCTGTAAACTGTTCTGACTCTTTCTTCGTAGTCATAGTCAACAGTCATATCGTCATCGTATTCAGGCAAGTTTTCGGCTTGTTCTTTAGTTAAACCACTAGCGTAGACTCGTTCTTGACTGTAATCGATGCTCGCTCTACCTACTGGTAATAAGA
Organism: Pleurocapsa sp. MO_226.B13; assembly: GCA_030064795.1. The sequence continues at coordinate 17,407 of JASJEI010000049.1, forward strand.
CTTTTTTACCAAAGATCCAAAAACCAGTGTCTATAACTAAGTAGCGAAATCTGCCAGTGTCATCGACGATGATGTCGTGAACGGAGCCGATTTTGTCGTTAGTATAGTCATAAACTGAAAAACTCTTGATATCTTCACCACCAAAAATATCTTCTTTATAGTTTGGATATAGATCGGCAATTTTTGCTAAAGCCATAATTTATTAGTTAATCCTCATTGTATCGGTTGACTATTTTTAGATTATTAGTTATGCGCTCATATTACATCTAACTAATGAAATAGATGTGGATAATAGTAGCTCTAGCTAAAGATATACAATAGTTTTTATTTCTATTTAAGAATAGTTAATTCATTTCTCAACTTCAGAGAATCCACCTGCTTTTATGACTTTTGATAGGTTTATTAATTCTCGTAGTTTTCCATAATCTTATGAGTAGATAGCATAATAAAAATAGTCAAGAATATGGACAACAAACCTAAACACGAACAAGAAACTCCCGTAGCTGAAGGTGGAATGCAAACCCCCGTCGATCCCAAACAACGTAAAACGGGACAGACTAGTGGTCTAGATACTCGCGAGGGTTCAGAGCCAGAAGCACCAGGAGCTAGAAATGACGTAGCTGGCGATCCCAACCAAGGTACAGAAGCACGTTAATTATTACCCAAACTACTTACATTTGGTCGGTGACTAATCTTGAGCTAAGATTATTTACTGACCTTTTTACTATTTTAAGAGATTTTTATCTACTGGTGAATAAATCTAAAAACCAGACCGATTCTCAGAAAACTGGTGATAATTGGCAACAAGAATTAACAGAAATTATCAGTGGTGCATCGGGAGGGTTTCTGTTTGGAATTCCCTTGCTATATACCATGGAAGTCTGGTTTATTGGTTCTTATGTTCGACCGCCATTCTTACTAATTATTTTGGTTATAACTTTTATTATTATTTTTTTGCTCAACAGAATTGAAGGTTTTCGTCCTCAAGAAAGCAAGACTTTGCCAGGAGCGATCGCCGAAACTACAGAAACTTTGGCAATTGGTATGGTTTGTGCCGTCCTCATGCTCGTAGTCTTAAAACGGATCGATCTTCAAACCTCCCTCAGTGAAGCCTTGGGAAAAATAATTTTTGAAGGAGTACCTTTTTCTTTGGGAGTGGCTTTTTCGCGATCGCTTTTAAGCGGTGATAGTCAAGTCGATTTGGATACAGGCAATCGTTATAAATCTAATACTGATAACAAACAAAAAATCGTTTGGCGAGATACTTTAGCCGATTTTAGTGCCACTCTAATCGGTGCTTTATTTATTGCCTTTAGTATTGCTCCTACAGATGAAGTAACGGTTTTAGCAGCTTCCGCCTCTCCTTTGAGACTTTTATTTATTATGACTGCTTCGTTATTAGTTTCTTATGGCATCGTCTTTGCCTCGACGATTACTAATTATCAACAACGCCGACAACAACAAGGACTATTTCAGACTCCCCTCAACGAAACAGTTATCTCCTATTTAATTGCTTTGGTAGCTAGTATGTTAATGCTGTGGTTTTTTCAAAAATTAGCCTTTAGCGATCCTTGGTTGATCTGGCTGCGCTACAGCATCATCTTAGCCTTACCCGCTAGCATTGGCGGTGCAGCAGGACGTTTGGCAGTTTGAATCAGGAAACATTTACTATTTAATAAGTAATAAAGAATAGTTAACCTTTATCGCTACCGAACATCTGATGCCCAATAAATCTGGAAGGCGATCGCCTGCCGAACAAGTTAGCTTTGGTGTTTCCCTGTTTATCATTAGCACGATAGTTTTTTTAGTTTGTTATGCTTGGAAGACGGGGGATAACGAGCCGCCAATTTTATCGGTAACAACTAGCTCAATTGTCAGAGAAGCCGAGCGACAATATTACGTACCTTTTACAGTCACCAATTCTGGAGGAGAAACGGTCGAATCTGTAGAAGTTGTTGCCGAGTTGTTAGTTAATAATCAGATTGCTGAAACTGGCAGACAACAAATAGATTTTTTATCTCGCCGAGAAGAGCGAAAAGGTGAATTCGTTTTTAGTCGCGATCCGCGACAGGAAAAATTAATTGTGCGAGTAGCTAGCTACAAACTACCTTGAACGTCGGGCGATTTTAAAGCTATTTAATTAGTTTTAATGCGACGATAGCGAGCTTGTAACAGTAAATATACAGCATAAGCGACTAATCCCAATGCCATTAACGATAATAAAACTTTGCCAAATGGTTGCTGAGCTAGAGTTAATAATGCTCCGTCCAATCCTTTTACTTCTTGAGGATTGTAGTTTTTAGCAGCTTGCAAAACAAAAAAGCCAATCATAATAAAAACTACTCCTCTGGCAGCTATGCCAAAACGACTAATGTTAACTAGCCAGTCTTCCTGCTGGTATTTAAGTTCGCTAAGATTTAGTTTTTTACGAAACTTTATTTTATAAGCGCGATAAATACGCCAAAAACCAATACCAACAATAACTGCACCAGCCAACCCAACCAGCCATCTACCAAAAGGTTGCTGCATTACCATCGCCGTCCAATCTTGTCTAGAATTACCACCACTGCCACCATTACTAGAGCCGATCGCTAGCAAACCCGCATTGATCGCAACCCCTACATAGGCTATACCACTCATTACATAACCCAAGCGAGTCAATATGCCTTTAGCATCGGTACCTTTGTTTCCAGGGTCGTTAACACCTTGAATTAATCTCCAGATAACATATCCTACCAATCCGAAAGCAATTAAAGCTAATAATATTTGTCCAAAAGGTTGATTGGAAATTGCCTGTAATGCTCCCGATGTGTCGGTAGTTTTACCACCAGTAGTAAATGCTGCTAGTAATGCCAAAATGCCGATCGCACCATAGACAAAGCCTTTGGCAGCGTAACCAAATCTTGCAAATGTTTCCATAATTAATAAGTCGATTATTTATCAATCAGCTTATTTAATCAAAGGTTTATTTTTATCTATCTACGTATGTAATTCACGATTGGCGAGTGCTGAAATGGAACGAATTATCCGAAAAATTATTCTTGCTCTAGATAGATTTATCGCGATCGTTATTGCGATCGCAGTCGATAAAATTGCTTTGGAGTAAGGCAAGTCCTTACTCCTTAATCCTTACAGAGGCGACGGGGTTCGCCCCCGATCGCGATTGGGATGGTCGGATAAGTCGCCCAAACCGCGTAACTCCTGTCAGTAGTTAGTGGTGAGATGTACAACTGACAACTGACAACTGACTACTGACACGTGCATCCCACCTCATTTATGGGTGGGATGAGCTTAATCCTTAATAATGACTCCCAGATTTACGATGTTGTATAGCAGTAATCCCCTTATTTGCTAACACCTCACCGTTTTCTACTATGGCATAAATTATAGTGCGATCTCCTGCTGCCAAACGACTCTGCACCTTACATTCTAAATGGGCTAAAGCTTCTGTAATAATCAGACAGCCATTGCTAGCGGTTGTGGTAGTCAAATTACCAAAAGAATCGCTACTTTGATGAGAAAAGTGCTTTCTAACACTTCTACCTTCATTAAGAATATTCAGCACAAATTTATCTCCTGAATTATTAATTACATCTGCACATTGTTCCTTGTCTACCGCAATCATGATGCCAGGAGGATTAAAAGTCGCTTGAGACACCCAAGAAGTGAGAACACCACGATGGACATGGTTACTATAGGTAGTTAGGACGCAGATCGAACCAACAATTCTCCCTACTGCCTGTTCGGTGCGATCGATTTGTGTTTCTGTCACTCCCTGACGAGGAGTACGCAGTCTCTTGGTTTTTTTCAGTTTTCGAGTAAATTTCTTGCCTGCTTGGATACACTCTTTTAAAGTCAGAGTAGTCGGACTAAAACGCACGCGAATCGGTTCAAAGCCAAAGCTATAGTGAGCCTCCCTCAGTTTATCTGTCAAGAGGTCGATCGCTTCGCCACTCCAACCATAAGAACCAAATACCCCTGCCAATTTAGTTTTGGCAACGTTAGCCAAGATAATTCCCAGTGCGGTTTGAATTTGGGTCGGTGCATGACCGCCTAATGTCGGCGAACCAATGATAAAACCATCGCAAGTTTGAATCGCTGCGGTAATCTCTGCGGTTGATGCCAGTTCGCAGTTAATCGATTCTACCTCTACTTCTGACTGGACTAAACCATGGGCGATCGCACTGGCAATAGTAGCGGTATTGCCATAAGCAGAAGCGTAAAGCAGAACTACTTTAAATTCTTGTTTGATTTGTTCTCGACACCAGGAAAGATAATCATAGCTAAAACGACTGAGACTATATTTAACTAACGATCCGTGAGCGGGAGCATATATTTTACTATTAAAAGCCTCAAACTTAGCTAAAATAGCTTCTAACTGTTTGTTTTGAGAAGCATGAAGACAGTCAAAATAGAAACGGCGATCGCGCTCCATTTTTTTCCAGTTATTGTCAAAGATAGCTTCGTCGCACAAATGCGCTCCAAAAAACTTATCAGTGTAGAGAATTTTACTTTGAGAATCGTAGGTACACAGACCATCTACCCAACGAGGAGTAGTCGCATTAATAAACTGTAGTCGATGTCCCTGTCCTAAATCTAAAATATCATTATCTCTGACTACTCGAACTCGCGACTTCCATTGAGGAAACATCAACGCACCCTTGAGAACTTTCGCTGCTGGTTTAGCACAAATTATTGTTGCCTGGGGTGCATACCCTGCCAATATCTGTATCGTTGCTAATCGATTGGGATTGACGTGCTGCAAGATAATGTAGTCCAATCTGGTTAAATCGAGATGTACTAATGTCTCCAGATAAATCTGAGTAAAAGACTGTCCTGGCGGATCGATTAATGCGGTTTTATCTGCTTGAATCAGATAAGAATTAGAAGTCGTCCCTTTTTGACGAGAATATTCAACCTCAAATTTTAATCTCTCCCAAGTACGCGATCGCAATACTTGAGTATTAATGCCAATTTCGGCTATTTGAACGTCTCTTTTTCTTGTGGGTGTTGGTTTAATTTCTGTTTGTACCATGATTTTTTAAGGAATGAGGAATGAGGAATGACTTAATAATGATTGCCAACTTTGCGATGATGAACGGCAGTTAAAACGTCTAGTTTTGCCACTCTGCCAGCTTGGACTCTGCTATAGACGATCCAATGATCGCTACACTCCAGTCGGCTTTGAACTTCGCATTCAACATAAGCGAGAGATTCGGCAATAATCGGCGAACCATTGCTAGCAGGTACGGTTTTGATGCCTTCAAATCTGTCTGCACCAGGGGGAAAGCGTTTGAGGAAATGTTTGATTAAATTCTGGTAGTTTCCTTCTTCTAAGACATTCAAAACAAAACGATCGCCGATGTGTAAAAAGGATTCAATTGCCCGATCTTTAGCCACGGCGATCGCAATTCCCAAAGGAGTCAAACTAGCTTGCATTACCCAAGAAGCAACCATCGCACTAGAGATCTCACCTTTAGTAGCAGTAATAATATACAGACCGTTGCTGATTCTACCTAAAGCTTTTTGTAAACTGTTATCAATGGCTTTGATTTGTTTGACAGTGCGATCTTTGGTCAACCACTGTCCTAAATCCGTACCAGCTTCATCGCAGACTTGTTCGATTGTTCGATCTGGAGCTTTTTTGACTAAAATTGGCTCAAATGCTTCGGTGAGTCCAATTTCCTGGAACTTATTGCGTAGGGGATAAATAGGCTCGTCTTCACCGCCACCAGATTCAAATAGACCAATTGCTTGCTTGTGATGTGCTGCTGCCAAGACAGTACTGAGAATAGCATGAGCTTCGGAGTCTGATTGAGACGGCATCCCAATCGCCAAACCTGCTGCTTGTGCTACTAATTCCCTTACTTCTTGAGGTTCGGTATCGTTCCAATCGACTAGTTCTACTGCGACTCCTGTTTTAGTAATTCCGTGGGCGATCGCTCTTGCCAGTTCTTCACTATAGCCATAGTCTTCAGCATAAAATATTGCTACCAGGGTTTCAGTTTTAGTTTGTGCCTTACTCCATTGCTGATAACGACCGACTAATTCGCTACGATGGTGCTGGAGTAAAGGGCCGTGTCCCGTGGCGATCGTTTTTAGTTCTAATTTACTCATGCGCCTAATGGCAGCTAAAACCGAACGAGCATTAGGCTTCATCAGACAGTCATAATAATATTCAAAATCTGCCTCGATTAGTTCCAAATCCTCATCATAAGTGGGTTCGTCGCAATAGTGCATCCCAAAAGCATCGCAAGTATAGAGAATTTGGGTTTTATAGTCGTAGGTAAAAATCGTATCGGGCCAATGTAAATTAGGGGCCGAGACAAATTCTAATCGATGTCCGTCGCCCAAATCGAGACAGTCACCATTTTTGACAATCTCAGATGCAAATGGCTGATGCACCATATTTTCTAAAAATTTAATCGCCACTTTTGCACCGACTACCGTAACCTGGGGTGCAAGTGCCAAGATATCTTTAACTAATCCACTGTGATCGGGTTCTGTATGGCTGATAATCAAATAATCTATTCGTGCTGGATCGATTAAACCCGTTAACAGATCCAGATAAAGCTGACGGAACTTGGCATGAGAGGTATCGATAAGAGCTAGCTTCTCTCCCTGAATGATAAAAGAATTGTAGGTTGTCCCGTTTTGTAAACCAAATTCAATATCAAAGCGATCGCGATCCCAATCAAGACAACGAATTGCCGTAGTTTCTGGGGCAATCTCAACAGTTTGGAGAGTTAATCTGCTAGTAGATTCGGTAGTTGGTTTAGTCTTAGTAAATGCAACCATAGGTCTGTACGAGTAATGAGTAGCTAGAGACAAGGCATACCTTGTCTGTACGAGTAATGAGTCGTGAATTTTTTTTAAATCTAGTGTCCGAGAAGATAGTCGAATTGATATTTGGCGCGATCGAATCGGAATCTAAAAATTGAATCAAACAGTATTCTTCTTGTTTGCACCTCTAAAATCAGTAACGCTGGTCTAAAGTTCGCATATATGATTGAAAAGCTGCATCCTGCACTGGAAGCAAGAGGGCATCGCGATCCGAATCATTATGATGGGAATGCCAAAGTCCAGGAGGAGTTACAAACACAGAACCCGATTTCCAGTAAACTCGCTCGCCGTTAACGATGTTACCTTCGGCATCTAAAGTCTTTCCAACTAGAGTGTAAGCCCCATCGGGGGAATCGATCGCTAAATCGATCGCCACCGAGTTATGACGATGGGGTTTTTGTTTCGTACCCCCTGGTAAATAGACCATCAATGCCCAAAGAGTATGAGTCAAACTACGGGTTAATTGAGTTGCTTTATTACCCAGAATTATCCCAATTCGATTGCGTTTGTTTGCTGCTGGTTCTTGGGCGACTCGCTTTAATTCGGCTAAAAGGCGATCGCTCTTATACAAACAAGGCTGAAAACGCGGTTTGGTGGCTCTGACTCCTAAATAATTAACTAATGCTTCGTCAGTCACCCAATAGATAGCAGTATCTTCATCAGCAGCATGGATCGCTCCACCACAATTGGGCAAGGTAAATAAATCCCCTTTTGACCACTCTATCGTGCCGTATTCGCTTTCGGTTCTTCCTTTACCTCTGATAACGTAGAAAAGTTGAGCCGTGGCGGGAGTGGTTGTCTTGAGACTTTGCTGGGGATTAATTCTTAAAAAATAAGCACTGATTACAGGACTAATTGCAGGTGCAATTGTTTGCATCTGTTGAGATAAATCTAGAGGGATAATTCTCGTAGTTCCTTGTTGATGAAGTTTCCGATCGAAAGTCGTACAGGGAATTTCTGGAAGTTGGGGCGCGACAGCAGACGAGAATTCATAGTATAAATTGTCGGCATCCCATTGAGTCTTGGTGTTTGGCTGAAGATTGATATTTTGAATCATTAGTCGCTCTTTCTTGGATGTATTTTCTCGTTAGTGTCATACTAACATAGACTTAAATTTATAATCTTTATTTAGTACATAGTTTTTTGTCTATATTAAAGTCCACAAAAGTGGCGCCATCGCCCTCACGGGGTTTAATTTGCCCTTCCCAAAGCCTTTTTTTACTTAAAGCCAAGCAAAGTATAAATCGGTTGGTATGAATCAGTTAGCCTTGGCTTTCTTTTTTTATAATTACTTACCAGCTATTGATTTGTAAAATATTTATTTTTTAGTTTATTAATTAACTTTGCTTATAATAAAAGCTAGTAATTTTCTGAATTAATTTATTGAAATAAACATCTATACTCCATAGAAAAATTCCAATAAATTTAGAGATAATAATTTTTGGTTGAGTAAAAAAGATTATAAATTGATGACAAATCAACTAGGAATTATTTGTCGTTCTTTTTCTTAATGAGATTTAACAATTTTACTGAGTATAAATACTCAAGAAAATTAATTTGAGATCATTTTATATCCAAGTCCAGAATTTCCGTAGATATAACAAAAAAAATAATCATATAAATTTATTATTTACAGAGGCGACGGGGTTCGCCCCCGATCGCGATTGGGATGGTCGGATAAGTCGCCCAAACCGCGTATTTTTGTCAGTAGTTAGTGGTCAGTAGTACAAAGAGCGAACCCCGAACCCCGAACTAACATGAAATCCCACCTCATTTATGGGTGGGATGAGCTTAATATCTTAAAAATTGTAAAGTTTACGCTCTTACTTATCTATCAACTGCAAATAAAAATTAGTTAGATAATAGATGAGTAATTCTAATTATTAACTTAATAACTTTTTCAAATTTTAAAGTTATATTAGATTTTAATAGCTATTAATCAATGATTTTTTGTTTTTAAATTGACTTAAGCCTATGAACGTGGTGAGGCGTTGTTTATAGCTTTTGTTTTTGCTTTAACAATTTATTTAACTTACATGGCAGTCAGCGAACCTTATAACTATAGCTGCCAGGAGATTTTATGAATCAACTTTCCCGAAGAAAGTTTTTGTACACCGCTGGTATATCCGCTGCCAATACCATATTTCATATTCACAGGTTTAAGAATTGCTATTGGTTTGGCATAGCTGGCGATTATCGCTGCTGAAATCGTGATGTCGGGTATTGTCGGCATTGGCTTTTTTATCTGGGATGCCTACCAACAAAACTACGTCAGCGAAATCATCTTAGCAGTAGTTTATATCGGTGCAGTGGGTTTAGGGTTTACTACTAGATCGCGCTATTGCATATTTACAGCGATTGATTTTGCCTCCAGAACAACAGTAAAGATCGTAGGTAATTGAATATATTAAGCCGACGATGAAATTGTTCTTAGCTATTAGCTCTTAAGAATTGTGGAGTACATAATTTTACTTGCTACTCACTACTCACTACTGCGATGCGAAGCGAGTCCTTTAGGGCTACTTACGAGCAAATTACTTTTCTATCCAAAACAATTAATATACTGCGATAACCATGTCTGTATTTGTTGCTGTAAATCGAGTTGAAAAAAGATTTCCGTTGAACGACGGGGGAGAATATCTCGCCCTCAAAGGAATCGACCTAAAAATTAAAAAAGGCGAATTTGTCTGTTTGATCGGTCACTCTGGTTGTGGTAAATCCACTTTGCTAAATGCGATCGCGGGTTTGTCTTTACCGACTAAAGGCATCGTGACTTTGGAGGGTCGAAGAATTAGACATCCCAGTCCTGAAAGAATGGTCGTCTTCCAAAATTATTCCCTTCTCCCCTGGCGGACGGTGCGGGAAAATATTGCTTTAGCAGTAAATTCGGCGATGGAGGATTTACCTAAAGCAGAACGTAAAAGTATTGTCGAACAACATATCGATCTAGTCGGGTTGCGTCCCCATGCGGATAAACAACCAGCAATGCTATCTGGGGGACAAAAACAGCGCGTGGCGATCGCCCGTGCTTTGGCGATCCGTCCCAAGTTACTACTTTTAGACGAGCCTTTTGGGGCGTTGGATGCCCTGACGCGGGGCAATCTGCAAGCGCAACTGATGAAAATTTGCGATGAAAACCAAGTGACCGTAGTGATGGTGACTCACGATGTAGATGAAGCAGTATTACTGAGCGATCGCTTGGTAATGATGACTAATGGCCCTGCTGCTAAAATTGGTGAAATTATGGAAATTCCCTTTGAACGTCCTCGCGATCGCACTCAGATTATGGAAGATCCACTCTATGATAATCTCCGCAACCGTGCTTTGGAGTTTCTTTACGAGCGTTTTGCCCATGATGAAACTTAGCGTCTGTCTCTCGCAAAAGTCTATGTTATTCGAGGTAGGTGACATCTCCCAACGCTAATTGAAAACTACGCTCGCGCTTCGTTTTGAATATAGCGTGGGCTTCTACCGTCGCCGATAGATCTTGCTCCCCTGAAACGCCACTACATGCGGCGAACTATGCGCCTTTGTCTAGAACAAAGTTCCCCGACAGTACGACTTGAGAGCCAATTTCTTGCTTTTCGGGAGTCCCCCGATACGTGAGTACCTGTCGCCCGAAGTAAATTCGGGCGTTTATAAGGTACGTTTCTTCGCCCCTGTTACAAATCTCTTGCGACGAAACTACGTCGCGATCTACAGGGGTATCTGTACCATAACCACATTCGTTGCAAACGTGATATCTGTCGGATAGCTCTTTTCTGACTTCAGAACGACAATTCGAGCAGGTTTGACTCGTTCCGCGATGCCAGGTATTTATAAGCCCCGTCCCGACGCTGATTTTTCAAATACAGCGCACAAAGGCGCATAGTTCGCCGCATGTACTTATCGCCCCTCAAACTCCCCAACGGTTAAAAAATAAATTTCCCAGTCACTAACAATTTTGTTGGGTTACGCTGCTGTGATAACCCAACTTAAAAATTACAACCTTAGTAACCCTCGATCCAACTTAAGATTCTGCTTCTGGTTCAGATTCTTGCTTTTCGGGTTCGGGTTTTGCAGTTTCTGATTTTGCTTCTGGATTTTTCGCTTTTTCCCACCGCTGTTGGGCATTTGCCATGACCACATCTAGTTTTTCGATGTTTTCACCTGGATATTCCTCCAAAGCTTTAATCGAAAGCGACATTCGATTTTGATATTCATCAATCTGTTTGATTATGACTTGAATTTCTTGTCCTACTTCAAACAGTGTATTTAAAGATTCGACTCGCGCCCCGCTTATTTCTTTAATGTGCAGTAAACCAGTTGCCCCCTGAAGATCGACAAAGACACCATAGGGCTTAATATTAACTACTTTACCCGTCATCAAAGCCCCTTCTACTATGCTGTTCATTGCCACTGCCCGCATCGCATCTCGTTGAGATAAAACTAGCTTGCGATTCTCTTGATTGACCTCTAGAAAGGTAGCGGTTAAAAGTTGCCCCGTAAGAGATTCTAGATTATCTCTTTGTTGCAGATGCGATCGCGGTATAAACGCCCGTAATCCCGAAACCTCCCCCGTTACACCACCCTTATTTGCCCCCGTAATTCGTATTTGAGTCGATTTACCACTCGCAGCCATTTCTTTGATTTCTGCCCAGGCTTGGTCTAGTGCTAGCTGACGAATAGAAAGTGTAACTTGTCCATCGGAGTCTTGCTCGCGAATAATTAAAAATTCTTTGGTTTCACCGACAGGTAAAATTGTTTCTAGATCGTCAACGAAACCCAAAGCTGCTTCATTGGTCGGTACAAAACCAGGAGATTTGCCACCAATATCAACATATGCACCATCAGAAGTAATTTGAACTACCGTTCCCCGAACTTTTTGTCCTTTAGCAAACTCATAGTCATATTGTTGCAGGGCGTTCTCAAAGTCTTCCATGGAAAAAGCTTGACTAGACTTGGGAGAGGACGTTGAATCAGACATAGTAATGTGAATAGTAAATAATAACTGAGCGAGCAGATCTAAAATTTATTTTAGATTACTTGATGATTTATAGCTTTTGGCTAAACAAGTCTAGCACTTTTGTCCAGGCATCTCTAGCTGCTGAGGGATTATAGCTCTCACGGCGATCGCACATAAATCCGTGAGTAGCACCTTCGTAACGAAATATTTGATGGGGAATGTCGTGCTGTTTTAATGCTGCCTCTATTTGTTCTGTTTGTTCGTTGGGAATCAAAGGATCTTCCGTGCCAAAAAAGGCGTAGATTGTTCCTTTAAGATCTTTGGTGCGAGCAATTGTCGGTTGTTTTTCTCCAGGACACCAGGTAGCAATTTGCGCCCCATAAAAAGAAGCCGTGGCAGCAACATCATTTAAAGTAGCTGCCAAATAAACAACATGACCGCCAAAGCAAAAACCAATTGTCCCGACTCCTTCCTGTTTTACTTCGGGCAGACTATAAAGATAATCAATTGTGGCTTGGATATCGCTCAATAGTTCCCTTGCCTTGGTTTGATTTTTATATTTTCTACCCAGTTGCAGATCTTCGTCGCCATAGCCAACTTCAAATCCTGGTGCTTGACGTTGATAAATAGCTGGTGCGATCGCTATATATCCTTCCCTGGCAAATCTTTCAGTAATGTCTCGAATATGTTCGTTAACTCCGAATATTTCTTGGATTACGATAACTGCCGAATAAGTTCCAGAGCCAGTCGGCATTGCTAAATAAGCATCTAGGGCAAAATTATCTGACTCATCAAGGAGATTTTGAGGAACTTGTACCCATTTACTTGCTATTGATACTCCCATATCTTCTCAACTCTTTACTTACTACTTACTTACTATTTATAAAACGCCTTTGGAACTTGGAATTGTACCAGCGCGACGGTGGTCTATTTCTGTAGCCATACGCACTGCACGGGAAAATGCTTTAAAGGTCGCTTCGATAATGTGGTGCGAATTGATCCCATCTAGTTGTCGAATATGCAGAGTCATTTGAGAGTGATTGACAATCGCTACAAAAAATTCTCGGACTAACTGGGTATCGTAAGTACCAACTCGCTGAGTAGGAATTTCTAGACCATAACTGAGATGAGGTCTGCCAGAAAAATCGAGAACTACCTGTACCAGCGATTCATCCAAAGGGGCAACAAAATGACCAAAACGGACAATTCCCTTGCGATCGCCCAAGGCTTTAGCTAATGCCATCCCCAAAGTAATTCCGACATCTTCGTTAGTATGATGATCGTCAATCTCAATATCTCCCCTGGCTTTAACACTGAGATCGAGTAAACCGTGGGAAGCAATTTGGTTTAACATATGATCCAGAAAAGGGATGCCCGTATCCGCATGGCATTTGCCCGTACCATCAAGATTCAATTCTACCCGTACGTCGGTTTCTCCTGTAGTTCTGCTAACGGATGCAGTCCTTGGTAAATTGACGGATAGATTATTTCCTGGTTTGGTCTCTTGACGATTGCCTTGGTCGTAAACTTCGCGATCGCTAACTTGCATTATTGCTCCTCGTAATCTAAATTTAGCTGATGTAATATCTAAAATTGAACCAATTGATTTTATATTTTTTTACTTAAAAGATTTTATTCTGGCATAATTTATCGCTTTAGTAACGTTCGGTGACACCTTCATATCATACCGTTCGAGTCATACTTCCAGTCTTTAAACTTTTAATAGTTCTTCTTTTTTCTGTCGCAGATAGTCAGATGTTTGAAGCCTAGAGCTTTGGATGATGCAATAAGTTTTCTGCACTTTTTTTATTTTTCATAACCAAAAAAAAACGCCCCCCATTGCTGGAGAGCATTTTTTTTAGTTACTTAACTAATTAAATCAAGGTTAGACTTAACCGTTGATCATTGGCGCAGTCATTGCTACAGGAGCCTGATCGCCACTTGCTAGGTCTAAGGGGAAGTTGTGTGCGTTGCGCTCGTGCATTACCTCGAAACCTAAGTTCGCGCGGTTCAAGATGTCTGCCCAAGTGTTCACTACACGTCCTTGAGAATCCATAATCGACTGATTGAAGTTGAATCCGTTCAAGTTGAACGCCATGGTGCTAATTCCCATTGCGGTGAACCAGATTCCGATTACGGGCCATGCACCTAAGAAGAAGTGCAAGGAACGAGAGTTGTTGAAAGATGCGTATTGGAAGATCAAACGACCGAAGTAGCCGTGTGCTGCAACGATGTTGTAAGTTTCTTCTTCTTGTCCGAATTTGTAACCGTAGTTTTGAGATTCAGATTCAGTAGTTTCAC
>JASJEI010000291.1 GCA_030064795.1 Pleurocapsa sp. MO_226.B13
TCGCCAATAACGAAATAATAGGCTTTTCAGGCTTCAGGATTAATAAAAAATAATTTGTTGGATTTGTCTATTTCAAAAAACATTGCCGAAAAAGAACGTTGAGTAGGATTATTCCTAAAAGCTAGAACCTTCGGTAAATAGTGCTTCTAGAGTTTAAACTTTGCCGAGAATGATATGTTTTAGGCAATGTTTGAGAGGTAAAATATTCACCCTTTGGGGCACATAATTTTGAAAGCTATATATGCCAAGTGATCGAGGTCTATCTTGCACTATTTTACAGTTATCTCGGCTCGCGCCCTCTTAGCGTAACTTTCTGCACGGTTGCTACTCAAAGGCCAACTTCATAATGAAAAATGTCTATTGTTTGAATTCTGACATAGTCAATAGTCTGTGGATAGCGATTAAATTAACTTCGAGAGATAACTGTTTCGACAAGATTCAGAGTATTCTAGTGAATACAAATATAGAAAAACCGCCCAATTCTTTCTTGGCGGTTAGATAAAGCGGTTTTTCTATTGATTTTATTAACCATAATTCTGCTCCACATTGGGGGCAGCAAATTTTGCCATGAATAACATGACTACCGACATTCTACAATTAATCGGTCAAAATCACCAGTCGGACAACCCCTCTTTAGCAAACGAAATCTATTCTACAGAGGCAAAACCACAAGCTAAAGAGACTAAATCGCAAATTAAGAAGAATTTTTCTAACGACTGGCAAAATAAAGCCTTTAATATTCTCGACCACATTGACAAACTAGAACCAGCTAAGGGCAGCGAGCGCTATATCTGTCCTGTTTGTGATGGAAACGATCTAACCATCGACCCAAATACTGGTAAGTATCAATGCTGGCACGGTTGTGAATGTTCGGATATCAGAGAAGCTATTTCTCCTTGGTCGGACGTAGTAGGTAAGAATAACAACGGTTCACAATTTTATCGCTCCAAAAAGCCACGATTCAAATCTAAAAAACCTACCCTACCAACTCCACTGCCTGAAAACAAAGTAGTACTAGCAACACTGCCAGAAAAACCCACAGATATTCCTATAGTCAACAAGACCCCTTCTATCCCAGATTGGTTAAAAAAACAGAAAGTACCCGATACTGCCACAGAGACTAAATTCAGCTATTCCAACAACCAATGGGTATCTCGATTTGAATGGCAAGACGAGCAAAACCCTAAAGGGCATCGCAAAACCTATCGCCAGGGGCATATTAAGCCTGACGGGACTACCAAATGGAGTAAAGGCAAAGATATATGGTTGCCATACAAAATAGACGAAGCGATCGCCAATGCTAAGGGGAAATGGTTAATTGCGGTAGAGGGTGAACCTTGTGTAGAAACTCTGCGCTCGCTGCTTTTGGCTGGCATCACCTTTCAAGGTAGTAATTGGAACAGCAAAGCGATCGAGCCAGGAATCAAAAAACTGAAAAATCAAGAAGTAGCGGGGTTAATCTACCTTCGGGATAATGATGATGCTGGTCGAGAAAAAGCCCAAAAAATCGCCAATATTTGCAACCAGCTTAAATTTCCTTATCTAATCATTGAGCCTACCGCTCTCTGGTCAGATATGCCATCTAAAGGGGATATTGTAGACTGGGTAAAACATTACGAGGGTTCAATGAAGCGGGATGATTTTATTCGACAATTAGAATCGGCAATACACAAAGCAGTAGCCCGTAGAAAAGAACAAAAAGATGCGAGCGAGGAATCTGCCACTGAGAATAACAAAGTAATCCCCCATCCGAGTGCCGACACGCGACCTGTAGAACCAATTCTGATCGAGCAAATTGACGAAATACTAGCAGAGAATTTAAGTCAAGGAGAATTAGATGCCAGGATAATTACCCTGGCAAGTAACTTTTCCAGGGGAACTAAAGATATTTGGAAGTTATATTATTCTCGTTCGCAGGAGTTGGAGAGGGTCGAAAACCTCGAAACGACAAAGGAGGAAGTCAACCGACTGCTGAAAATTCAAAACTACCAAATTAAACTTCGCAGTTATCTGCAACCACAATTAGCCGAACCACTAGAAAAGCTAGCGAAATATTTGGGAGTCAACAACGCAACCCTACTGACAACTTTGCTGACAACTTCAGCTTCCCTACTGCCAATCGATACTAAATTAGAATTAATTAAAGCCACTTCGTTTTACGCCCGTCCGATTCTCTATAGCGGAATTTGCGCTCCTTCTGGTAGCAGTAAGTCACCAGCAATCAAAGCAATACTCGATCCTCTATTCGAGTTACAAAAAGAAGAGGATATTCGTTACCAAGAGCTAGAGGAACAATACAGACAGGATTTAAGGGAATACAAAAAAGCCAAAAATTCTGACTTGGATGAGCCAGAAGCACCGCCGCCGCCACGAGAATATTTTGTCACTGATTCCACTAGCGAGGCGATCGCGCTTATTCAAAATAACCAACCCAAATTAGGATTTTTAGGATACTTCGACGAGTTGAAACAGTTAATTGGTCAATCCAACTCGTATCGAGGGGGTAAAGGGGCTGACATCGAGAAACTGCTGTCTGGTCGCGATGGTTCGGGATTCAAGGTCAATCGAGCTTCGGGGAAACGAATTAGCTGCCCTCGCTCTGGTTATTCGATTATAGGAGGGATTCAACCCGAAGTATTACGCAAACAGATGGGCGATTTTTCCGATGGCAACGGGTTTTGGGCTAGATTTATCTGGGTGAATCAACCAATGCAGCGCAAACCCTTTCCCAATGATGAAGTCGAGATCGATATTTCTCCCCTACTGCGATCGCTGTACGAGTTTTTAGGAACTATTGATAACACTTTTGTTCTAAGCTCAGGGGCAAAAGAGAAGTACAAAAATTGGTACGAATTCGTCGAAGAGAAAAAGTTACAGGAAGCCAGACCAGCCTTACAAGCGGTATGGAGTAAATCTCAAAGATTGGTTGGCGAACTGGCTTTACTCCTTCACTGCCTAACCTATGCTATCCATCAACAGCAACCACCAAAATTCGTAGAACCTGAAATCTTAAATGCAGCAATCAGACTAGCTAAATTTTATATCGGTCAGATCGAACTGATTCACGCCGACGGCGAACCAGAAAGTAGCAACCAACCAAATACCTACACCAAACTAATCGAACTTTCTAAACGTAAAGGTTGGATAACTGCCAGAGACGTAAAAGCTAGCATCCGAAGTTACAGAGATCAAACGCCTTCTCAAGTGCGATCGCTGTTTAGAGAGATTGAGTCACTGGGGTATGGTACTACTCAAGGAGTCAGCAGTGTCAACAGTTAAGGTGCTATTAGGTAGAGGTGGCAGCGATGGTTAAAAAAACTTTTCAAACTGAATCAATAGAAGTCCCAGTTGCGATCGCCCGTGAGGTCAAGCTATTTATTAACCTGTTACAAACTGGCGAGATAGATTCATTATCAGACTTACTCCAACAGGCAGGATATAGTAAACCAACCCTATTCGACCTCACCAATCTAGATGATATTTGGAAAACAGTTACTACTCTAATTGAGCCACCAACTACAAGAGCCTTGTTATCTCAACAAAGTCGTCTAGTTAGTTTGAATGAAGATAAGGCAACGATCGCTATTAATTCAGCCAAACTAGTTAAGCTACATCAAAGTAAGATTCCCAACATTGAAGCTGCCATGCAGTCAGCGTTAGGGTATGAGGTAACAGTTGAATTGATAACTGGTGATGCCGTTAAAGAATCATCGCCAGCTATTCAGCAGGACGAATTATCTAATCTGACAGGCGATCAGCAGCTTGCTCTATCTCAACTCAAGTCTTTTACTCGAAGCCAAGAGAAGTTTTTTCGGTTGACTGGCTATGCAGGTACGGGAAAATCATTTCTCATGTGCCATTACATCAAGTGGCTATTGTCTGAGGGGATTACTTTTGTCGCTGCCTGTCCCACCAACAAAGCTGCTAAGAGTCTGAGAAATTTAGCTGATGAAGAGGGATTAAATCTGGATGTCAAAACCGTAGCTCAATTACTAGGACAACAGCCAGAAATCAATGAAGAAACGGGAAAAGAAGAATTTTTAATCAAAGGGGAAGCAGATCTAACTGGCTACAACATCGTCATTGTTGATGAATTTTCAATGGTGAACAAGGAAAACTTTAAAGAAATAGTTACTGCTGCCCGTTCCTCTCTTCTAACTAAAGTAGTTTTTGTTGGTGATGCTGCCCAATTGCCACCAGTCAAAGAAAAAGAGCCAATCGTCGCTACTTCAGAATTAATCGAACGGGATGCTACCTTAACGGAGGTAGTACGTTATGATGGTCAGATTGCCCGTGTCGCAGAGGTGATCAGAAGCAATCCCAAGTACAGTCGTGTCACCTATCCTTTTACGACTAGTAGCGACAAAACAATCCTTTGTGTCCCTCAAACAGAATGGTTAGATAGAGCTATAGAACTATTTGAGTCTGAAGAATATAATCTCAACCCAGATTATGTAAGGTTTTTAGCCTGGAGAAACAAAACAGTTAAATCTCTCAATCAATTTGTCCGTACTAAACTCTGGGGAGAAAACGCCCCGTCTTATGTACCAGGCGATCGCCTAATAGCTCGTAAGCCATTATTCAGATCCAAGCCAGGAGGTAAGGGGAAAAATAAGTGGCGCATCTTAATTAATAATTCAGAGGAAGCTACTGTCATTGAAGCAGGTCAACTCAAAGAGCTTATCTTTCAAAAAGAGATTTATCAATATTGGCAAGTTGAAGTACAGCCTTCTGCTGGGGGGAAACCCCAGACACTATCTATTCTCCATGAGGATTTTCTCAAACGACATTCAGATGCCATTAAACACTTTGCGGATAAAAAACAGTGGAGTTACTATTTCGATCTTTCCCGAATGTTTGATGATGTTGGTTATGCTTACGCTTTGACCACTCACAAAGCACAGGGCAGCACCATCGATTATGTTTTCTTGGATGTCAATGACATGAGAGGATGTAGCGATCGCCAAAAGCTTTTATATACTGCCCTGACTCGCGCCAAACAACAGGCTTTGATTTCTAATCTCAGTTAAGAAAATTTAATCAGCATGAAAAAATCAAAGTGGTCATATATAGTAGATAAATACTATAAAAATCACCAATGAATCACTATTGGCGATCTCGCTTCAGATCGACTTCACGGTGAGCTTTTTCGGGGGAAGTGAACGGTTACGATCATTGCAACTCCATTTTCTTGAGGTTAATTCTGCTCTTGGTGCTGCTGTTGTCCCTTATCGAATGTTTGACCAAATCCAATTCTTTTTTCGATCTACTGACGTTGCTTTAAGAGCCTGGTAAGTTCTGAAGTGGCTTGTTCTAGGGTATCTAGCTCAACAGAGTCTTCAGAAACAGAAGCAGGAACAAAGTAACCAATAGTACGATCGCGACGAACAATTGCAATAGGTTGTTTGCTGTTTAGGTAAGTAGCAAGTTTACTTCTCAGCTCGCTAATTCCAACTTTAACAATTTTATCCATTTTCCTATTGTACAAGTCATGTACAATCATCATAATACTAAAATCAGCAAAAACTATGAGTAAATATCCTCTATTTACTATTAGTGTAAAAGGACTCACAGCCGAAGAAAAATATCAGTTAATATCTGCTCTACAATCTAGCTCTTTAGAAGTCCAGTACGATACAGAACGCTTTTTTGTAGTTGATGACATAGTAGAGTTGTTAGCTTTAATATCAGGCACAATTGTTGTAACCGAAAAAACTGTTCAATATTCTTCAACCTTATACAAATGGCTCAGAAAAAGGAAGGACGAAGGAAAAACTACAGAAGGTCAACTAAAACATCCCAATCCCAAAATTAAACCTCTTGATTTAGAAAATGCCCCTGAAGAAGAGATAAGACAATGGATTGAAGAGGTTGTCAAATGGTTGCAACGTGGAAACAAGTAATCACTACTGCCCCTCCCGAAAAAAAAGATCCTTCTGAAGAAATTGAAAAAGGAAATGCTTTTAGTAATCAAATTTTAATTCTCTTTTCCGAACCTTTATTGCCAGAAACCGCAACAGAAAGTTTAGCTATTCAACGGGAAATAGAAGCGATCGTAGAAGCTCTAGAAGAAGTTAGCTATCCGATTTCAGTAGAGATTATAGTTAAAGTAGCTACGGCAGAAAATATACAGAATATTTTTCATCAAAGAGTTAGACCCTTAATCATTCACTTTATCGGTCATGGCACGATCGATGAAGGTAATACAGCGTTAGTACTAGAAGATGAAGTAGGTATAGCGCGTCATTTTGATGAACGAGAATTAGCGATTGCGCTGGCTGATGGAAATAGAATACCCTGTCAACTAGCAGTAATCAATTCCTGTCATTCAGGCAAATTAGCCGAAGCAATTGCTGAAGCAAAAGTACCTCATGTAATTGCTGTTGATGCTCAAGAAACCATTCTCAATGAAGCAGCGCGTTGTTTTGCCAAGAGCCTATACAAAAATCTATTTGAGCAAAATTCAGTACAGAATAGTTTCTCCATTGGTCGTAATGCTATTATCCTCGATCGAGAGTTACAAGAGAAATTTAATTTAAAAACTCACCAAAAGGGAGTAAATATTGATGAAGCTTATAAGTTCCAGTTACTACCTGAAAATCAGCATCATTCAGCAGAATTAGATTTTGAGTCTGCACGGACACGTGAAATAAACTACCCTAACTTATTCGATACTAATTTACCCTCTCAAGATCCTAAATTTATTGGTAGAAAACAAGATATTCATTCAGTAGTCCATGTTTTTACCCGATCTGATAATCGCTGTGTAGTTTTACATGGTATGGGGGGAATCGGCAAGACTACTTTAGCTAAAGCAATTGGTCGCTGGTTTCAACAACGCGAGCGCTTTAAAGATGGAGTTTGGCGAGTTAATGCAGAAGATATAGATTCTATTAGAAATTTAATTATTAAAATTCAACAGGAATTAGAGTTAGAAAATCCTTACTTAGTTCAAAAATTGAGAGAAAAAAAAATTCTCTTAATCTTAGATGATTTGGATCTTTTAGTTAGTAAAGATAACGAACTTAAGGAACTAATCGAGCTAATTAACTATTTAATCGAGAATTGCCCCTATTTAAAAATACTGATTACTACCCGTAAAACTTTGGTAAGTAATATTGAACTTTGCTATCAACAAGAAGTTCACAGCATGGTGAATTGGACTGAAACTCTGTTTAGTAAATACATACCTCTGAATCTGAATAATCAATGGGAAAAAGAACCTAATTACAGCGAAAATAAACAGCGATTGCGTCTATTTTTTGATGGCTATCCTCTGGCAATTAAATTAGCAGCAGCTTACGTCAAGGATAAAGTAAATATTTCCCTAGCTAAATTGTGTGAGGATTTGGACATCAAACCTTTAAAAGTTCTTGAAATTGAATCTCCAGAAGAAAGAAAAGACAATAGTCTAAGAGTTTCTTTAGAAATATCTTTTAATTGTTTATCCGTTCCAGCACGAGACTTGTTTCCTTTCCTGACTTATTTTCCTGGGGGATTAAGTTATAATTTAGCTCATCATATTTGGTCAAACAAAAATACTCGTTCTACTTTAGATGAACTGTTTCGTTACTCAATGGTTGAGCAGTATTCAGCTTTTGCCTCTGATTGGCGAGTTAATATTCCCGAACCTGTTCGTAGCTATGCTGAAAGTAAATTACCTCCTGGTCAAAGTCTAGAACGAATTGCACCTATAGTACTGAGTTATTATGATGCTCGTTTTGTTAAGGAAGCAGAAATTAACTTAGAGATACTGAAAGCTGAAAGATCTAATCTGATTAAGTTTTTGGAGTGGGGCTATAAAAATGAAGACAACTATCAAGAATGTCTCTGTGCCAGAATTACTGTTTCTTTAGTGGAACAATGGCAGTTAATTGAATCTGAAACTAATCTTCTAAGCAGATTAAATTCCGCTTTAGAGGCTGCCCAAAGAAATGACGATTCGGTAGGAGAACAATTAGTAACAGATGCCATTACTCAAGTTACTGCACGACCAGCTGCCAAAGATATTCTTTCTATGGCAAAAGAGAAAGACGATTTAGAATCTTTTTCTTTTGAGGTAGTGACTGTCAATGAAAGAGGAGAGGAAGTTAAAAGAGAACAGAAAGAAACTCTACGTCTTGTTGAGGAATTAGATGATGAAATTGCTTTGGAAATGGTAGAAATACCTGGTGGTAGTTTCATGATGGGTTCGCCAGAAGAGGAAGGTTATGAATTTGAAAAACCGCAGCATCAGGTAACCATAGAGCCATTTTTCATGGGGAAATTCCAGGTAACTCAAGCCCAATGGCAAGCAGTAATGAGGAATAATCCTGCCAGGTTTCAAAATAGTTCCTTAAATCCAGTAGAGCAAGTCTCTTGGGAAGATGTCAAAGAGTTCTGCGCTCGCCTCTCTCAGAAGACGGGAAAAGAATACAGATTGCCTACTGAGGCAGAATGGGAATACGCTTGTCGTGGTGGGACAGAATCGCCATTTTACTTTGGAGAAACTATCAGTACGGAGTTAGCTAACTATAACGGTAACTATACCTATGGAGAAGGCGTAAAAGGGGAATATAGAAAACAAACCACCCCAGTAGGATATTTCAAGGTAGCAAATAACTTTGGACTATACGATATGCACGGAAACGTCTGGGAATGGTGTGAAGATGACTGGCATGAAAACTATGAAGGTGCGCCAACTGACGGTAGTGCTTGGTTATTAGGACTTGGTAGCACAAAAGTAATACGTGGTGGTTCCTGGAACTACTATCCTTTTTTCTGCCGCTCGGCGTCCCGCTTCGACCTTAGGCGCGTCTACCGTTACAGCCATATCGGTGTCCGTGTTGTGTGTGTCGCCCCCAGGACTACATAGCCCTTTGCCCTTTTTACTCTTTTGCCCTCTTGCTCGGAAAAATTTTATTTCTGTATTAAATACATTTCTTTGGTAATACAATAGCTTTTGTTACTTTTCCCTCAATTTAGAAATTATTGCCCATGAAGCAAAAAGTATTCAGAGTTAAGCCAGGCGATCGCTCTTTAGTACAATTGCGCTAAGATTTGGCAAAAGTAGAATTTTCTCTAAAATTTTTCACTTCAAAAAATTGCAAACGAACTATTAGCTCGCTCTATGGATATACAAGCCTTGCTACAGCAAAAAATTCAGTCAAAAGAACTTTCAAAGGCAGTAAAAGCAAGCAGTAAAAAGACTTCTATTCCTTTAAATAAGATTACTGACCCCAGTGCTTTAGGCAGTGGCGTGATAGCATCAATCATGGATTCTGGTGACAATATTAAGGCTGTTAATGCTGCCAAAGATGGAATAGAGGAAACACTAACTAAAGTTAAATCTGGGAATTTAGAAGATTTAGAAGAAATTTTAGTCAATCAAGTTTATGTGTTGAATGGTCTATTTAATCAATTAGTAATCCAAGGAAAAGCTAGTTTAACTGAACCTGCGGTTATGCGATCGCTACCAAACCATCCTAAGACAATGTTGAATGTAGCACTGAAAGCACAAACTCAATGTCGAGCAACAGTTCAGACAATTAACGAGTTGAAGAATCCCAAAAAGACAACCTTTATTAAGAATCAGCTAAACAACGTCAAGATGGAGTTAGAAGAAAGAATCGAGCAATTAGAAGGAACAACAGAACATGGCAGCAAGAAACTGGACAGAGGAACAGAAGCAGCGACAATCTCAATTGATTCAGAAATGGAAGCCCTGGAATTCATCGACAGGAGCCAAGACCCCGGAAGGTAAAGCTCGTAGCTCTCAAAATGCTCTGAAACATGGATTCAGAAGTGCAGAGGCGATCGCCAATCAAAAAGAAGTTAATCAGAGCTTCCGACAGCTAGAACAGGCACTCAAAGATATGAGTAAAGCTACAGAAACACTGAATATAGATGAATTATCAGCAGCATTAAGTAAACTAACTTTTTAATATATTGGGTTAGGGATTGTTAAGGTTAATTATCAATTAATCAAGATCGAATATTGAGGTCAACCGTTCCCTGGATTTTCAATCCAGGGCTTGCGGTTGACCGCATTCCGCGGTTTCGGTCAAGAATTTGACGATCTCGGCTTTTTTAGATTCCCTAGGAGATTTTTTAAGTTTTTCTCGAAATTTATTACCTAAGCCTTTGATAGTTATGACTTTTCTTAGCTCACCTACTTTGAGTTCATTCCAGTCAACATCTTCTTCTTCATCAAGATCGTCATTAAATATCGGTTCTAGAGAAGATTTGTCTATCTGAGTTGGTAAATGTTCTTTGTCATCAATAATAGGAGCTAAAGTCTTCTTGTTTATTTTGGTAATTGTAGGAGTATCATAATCTTGTCCAGTCTCAAGCTCGGAAACTATGCTCTTCAATTTTTGGTCGATCGTTTCGTTAAGCTCGTTTTTGAGACTAGTTATCTGATTGGCGATTAGCTCCGCTACCTCGCCTTGCGAGATCGCCGACTCTAATTGTTCATTAACAATACTGGGTATCGTACCAAGTGCTTTACTCAAATCATCTTGGGTTACTACATTACTTGGTAAAATACTTTGTACATTACCAAAAGATTCTAAGCTAGACAATATTTCATTTAACTTATCCTCTGTCACCACATTACTTGGTAGTAAAGGTACATTATCAGGTAAAGGACTAGGGACAGTATCATTGCTAAAGAATACTCTGAGTATTTCAACTACCGCCGTTCCCAATGCGGGTTTAATTTCTCCCGATTTATCTTTGCGGGTAATATCGTACTCAGTACAGTACTTTATCAAGTACTCTTCAAGATCAGATGGTATATAAGCCGAGATAGCTTTTTTGTTGGTAGCCAAAGTTAGTAATCTACTATAGACATTACTTTGTATTGTACTTAAAGTAATTGACTAGGTAAAGTACCAATAAGCAATAGTAATGTATTAATTCATTCTGGTGTTTAAAAAGTAATTTAAAAAGTATTCTACTAAGTAGAAGACTATGACAATATACATATAGAGAAAGCAAAAGACGGCTACCCATCCTGAGAAAGTTTGTAACCGCCTTTTTAATCTCTCGTACAAATAGCAACGCTTACTCATTATTTCATTTACAAAACATGAACATGACTATCTAGTAGTACTACGGTGGTCATGTTTGTTCTTTACCTTTACCCTTTGAGTTTATGAATCATTACTCATTATTTCTAAACATCAATTACTCATTTACTCATTTACTATGCTTGAAGATGACTATTATTATTAGCGTTTTGAACCAGAAGGGGGGGAGCGGTAAGACTACTATATCGAGTAATCTAGCCCATGCGATCGCCAAAGACGGTCATAAGGTTCTATTGGTTGATTCCGACCCACAAGGCAGTTTGAGAGATTGGAATGAAGCCAACGGAGGGGAATTATTACCCGTCGTTGGATTGGATAGAGAGACATTGCCCAAGGATCTAAAGGCTGTATCAGATGGCTATGAGTTCGTAATTATTGACGGTGCGCCACAGATAGCCAAGATGTCAGCAGCAGCAGTCAAAGCAGCTAACTTGGTACTCATTCCCGTTCAACCATCGCCTTACGATATTTGGGCTTGTGCCGATCTAGTAGATATCATCACAGCCAGACAAGAGGTTACAGAGGGGAAGCCATTGGCTTACTTCATAATCAGTAGAGCTATTAAAAACACCAAGCTGGGTAATGAAATAAAACAAGCATTGGTAGATTACGAACTGCCAGTAATGAAGACATTCACTACTCAAAAAGTGGCATACCCTACTACTGCATCTGAAGGGCAGACAGTATTTAACGAACCTGGGTGCAGCGCCGCCTCTGAAATCACAGCTATCAAAACTGAAGTAATGGAGATTTTAAACTATGGTGCTTAAAGCAAAAAAAACTCGTCGCGATCGCTCCGACAAAGAACGGGCTATTGATGAGGCTACCAAACCCGATACTAAAAGATTAAATGCAGAGATACCAAGAGAACTACACAGCCAACTCAAAACCTTTGCTGCCCAAAAAGAAACCAAGATAACTGAAGTGGTAATAGAAGCAATTACTGAGTATTTGAGTAAAAAATCAAGCATAGTAAATGAGTAATTGATAATTTCTAAACCCAACCCAGAACATAACCAATTGCCAAGCCGATGATTATCCCCGCCGTTCCGCTAAACATTGAAGGCAAAAAACACGCCTCTGAATTTTTATGATTTGAAGTTGGAAAATGTTTTGTACTTATCATTCTTACTTCCTCCCGTTTATTGTTCTGTCTTCTTTCAATTAGGTAAAGACTTTGAATGATATGCAGATTTGGTTGGGGCGATCGCTCAGGCTCGATCGTAGATTTGAAATGGAGCTTGAGACAAATTTATTCCAGGCTAAATAAAGATGTACAATTATTTTTTCTAAATAGATTTAGACAAAAATCTAAATCTACAACGCCACTATGTCTGCATCACAACCAACTGATTTAACACTAGATAAAGCTTTAAAAATCTTAAAGTCTTACGATTGTGCCAAGCCTACTGATACTGAGGTGTTAGTAGAACCAGAACAACTCCGCAATAGCTTATTGTTGGTAACGAGTTGATCGTCCTCACAAAATTTGGGGATTTGCTTGAAATGATTTTCAGCAAGGTTTTGCTGCCTTAGCTAGTTATCTAGAGGCTTTAGGTTATCAAAGTAATTTGGAACAAGAGAATCTTTCTCAAAATTTATCACCAGTTTATCTGAAATTTAGTACTCAGAAAATGTCTTATTATTCATCTGAATATACAGGAGAATATCGAGGTGTTCTTGTTTCAATTCAAAGTGAAGATGACCTAATTGCTGGAACATACGGTCACTTTCCTCTAGATCTGTTCGCGAATGATTAGCAACCGTATTACTAAGATGGCTATAAAAGCAGTTACTGAGTATTTGAGTTTTTACTCAAATGAGTAAATAAGTAATAGCATTTCACAATAACCATAGGCTACATACAATATTACGTATAAGATTATGTATTGTAAAACTTCATCTACAATATAGACAAACATAGACAAACATAGTCTATAATACGGTAATGAAGTTAAGTGATTATGCCAAACAGCAGGGAATAAGTTATCGCACCGCCCATCGTGCCTGGAAGCGGGGCGAACTCAAAGGCCGTCAGTTATCTACAGGCACGATTTTGATCGATACCGATTTGACCGTTGAGGGAGTTTTAATCTATGCCAGGGTTAGTAGTGCAGAAAATCGTTCTAACCTTGATTCTCAAGCATTGCGAGTTGAAAAATACTGCATCGCTCGTGGTTACAGAATTGTGGGCATAGTTAAAGAAGTAGGTAGCGGTGTCAATGACTCACGTAAGAAGCTAATCAAAATGCTGCAACGCGATGATTACCATTTAATAGTTTGCGAACACAAAGATCGTCTGACTAGAGTAGGGTTTAACTACATCAAGGTTTTACTCAACCAGATGGGTAAAGATGTAGAGGTCATCAACGAGGCAAGAGAAGAAAAAGAAGATTTGATGTCAGATTTCATCTCCATTATTACTTCCTTTTGCGCCAGAATTTACGGCATGAGACGGCAGAAGCGAAAGACTGAGTGTATTATCGAATGCTTGGAGAGTGAAAAATGAAGCTAGTTGAAAAACATTTAGTCAGACCGAGCAAGTCCTTTTTTTCAGAGCTCGATAAATTAGCTTTCCTCTCCAAAAATCTCTACAATTGTGCGATTTATCAATGTCGTCAGGCATTCTTTGCAGGTAGCAAGATCCCGACTTATAATCGGCTCTATCACTTGCTCAAAACAGGAATCGACTATCAAGCACTGCCAGCTAAGGTATCTCAATTAGTCATTAAACAGGCAGTTAAGTGTTTTGATGATTACTTTGCTGCACTAAGATCTTATCGAGAAGATAGCGACAAATTCTTGGGCAAACCGAAGCTACCTAGATACAAACATAAAACTGAAGGGAGGAATGTTCTGACCTATAATTATCAGGCGGTATCGAAAAAAGCTTTAAATCGAGGATTAATCCATCCTTCAGGCACGAGTTTTTTTGTACCTACTAAGGTTAGACAGGTTGATGAAGTCAGAATTGTTCCCAAAGGAGGCGTTTATGTAATTGAAGTTGTTTATACGGTAGAAGATGTTCCATCACTGGTAGAGGAAACACACACCAGGGTTGCGGGAATCGATTTGGGGATCGATAATTTAGCCTGTGCTACTTCTAACCTACCCGATTTTGAACCATTTGTTGTTTGTGGCAAAGCACTCAAGAGTGCCAATCGCTACTACAACAAAGTTAAAGCTCGGCTGCAAAAACTGCTGCCTTCTGCTCGTTATCGCTCAAACCGTATTCAAAGATTAACTCGAAAGCGCAATAGCAAAGTGGATTATTACCTCCACACAGCTAGTCGATATATTGTCAATCGATTGCTTGAGAACCAGATTACGCTGTTGGTAATTGGCAAAAACGACAATTGGAAACAGCAGGTAAATCTAGGCAGAAAAACCAATCAGTCATTTACGACTATTCCTCACGCAACATTTATCGAACAGCTAGTGTATAAATGTCAACTTGTAGGAATAGAGGTTCAGACAGTTGGTGAAGCATATACTTCTAAATGCAGTTTTCTCGATCTAGAACCAATAACCAAACAAGTTAGTTATTTGGGTAAAAGAGTCAAGAGAGGATTGTTCAAAAGTTTATCTGGTCGAGTTTATAATTGCGATCAAAATGGTAGTTTGAACATTATCCGAAACGCAGTTGGCGATTCCTTGTTTGAAGGACAGTCAATAATGAGGCTTGTAGTTAGTCCTGTAAGGGTTAAACCTTATCAAGCTATG
>JASJEI010000292.1 GCA_030064795.1 Pleurocapsa sp. MO_226.B13
GAAATGACATAAATTCAATATAAAAGAATATGCCTGTCAAAAATTTTTTAACTAAAGAGCAGAGAGAAAATTTACAAAATGCTTTAAAAGAAAGGGAAGATAGTCATTTTCGACAAAGAGTATTGATCTGATGATACACACGCTTTGCTTGTGGTATCGCTTCTGGCTTTGTCTGTTGGTAAATCATAAGCCCTTATTGTACATTGTCCTAATCTAAGTGCTATTCTGTTTCGTCTTTCTTCTTCTGATGAGCCGATGATACTTAATAAATCAGCTAATCGGTCGTCGGTGGCTGACGGGGAGACAACCGCGCTAGACTATACTCTGTATGCGTTTCATAGCTTTAAGACCTTGGAGATAAAATGGCAGTTTATTGAGAGCAGTTTTCATTAACTTTTCGACCCACTCCCAGCATATATCCCTAGATAATATCCATGTCGTACCATATAATCCTGTCCAAAAATAACTATGGCGCTTGTCGATTTTTTCCTTCGATTTTGAGACGATTAATATACTCTTGATAGCCAGTATTTCTCATTTTTAATCCTACTAAACAACTGGCAGTATAGGCGATTGCTATAAGCAAAATTAAATTAGTAAGACGTTGAGTATTAGCTTGGCTTCCTTCTAAATTATATCCTCCACTTTTACAATCTCGGAACATAGCTTCGATGCCTCCACGAGAAGCAAATATTTTGATAATTTCCTCTTTATTATCTAAATTAGTAAGCAAATACCAGGGACTAGCTAATTGCTTATTATTATATTTTCTGCGCCAATAAACTACAACATTAAATCTAGTTTTTTGATTATTCTCTGTAACTAAAAGTAAAGATTCAGGTGGGTGCGATCGCCAAGTTTAGAGGTTGACAAAAAGAAAAAAATGGGTAAATTAGATGAATAATGAAGTTACCAGAGATCCCTACTGATTCAGAAAGCCTCGACCAGTTGTCAAAAACTGAACTGGTACAAGTCATTATTTCGCAACAAAAAATTATTGAACAGTTAAAGCAACAAATAGAAAAACTCAAGATTAGTCGCGATCTAGATAGTCAGACCTCATCCAAACCGCCATCAACAGATTTACTGAAAAAATCAGAACAAGAATCTCAACAAACTGAAGCTCAACAAAAGTCGAAAAGAAAACCAGGTGGTCAACCAGGACATATTGGAAAAACCAGACTCATGCTTTGGGCGTGTCGAGCGCTGCGAAATTCTCCGACCAGAAAAATGTCATAGTTGTCAAAATCATCTATTTATTGAAGTTCCAATTAAAGTAGAAACGCAACAAGTAGCTCAATTAGTAGAAAACCCTATAGAAATAGTGGAGTATCATCGTCACCACTGCCAATGTACGAAGTGTGGAGTGGTTACTCCAGCTTCTTGGTCCAATCAAATGATTCCAGGGCAAGATCTCGGAGTTAGGTTACAAGGATTTTTAGGATGGTTGGGAAATTATGGCCATCTCCCTTATGAAAAGCAACAAGAACTTTTATGGGAATTAGGGAAAATTGAGATTGGTGTTGGCACCCTTGTAACGACAAACCAACGGGTTGAAACTGCGATTAATCCTAGTGTTCAAAAGTTATCAGAATGGGGAAAAATAAGACAACCAAATATACACGTTGATGAAACACCTTGGCCTGTTAAAGGAGTCAAGGAATGGTTATGGGTATTTACTAATCCTGATTTTTGCTTATTTCGGGCAAGTGATACTCGCTCCCGTGCCGAACTTATTGACCAGTTAGGCTGCAAATATAATGGAGTACTCAGTAGTGATGATTTAAATGTCTATAACGGTTATGAGGTTAGAGCACAACAAAAGTGTTTAGCCCATTTGCGTCGTCATTTCAAACGTTTAATCAAACTTCCGGGAAAAGATAATCAAACCATTGGTCAAGCTTTTCTCGGTTTAATTGATGAAGCATTTAAACATTATCAAGACTGGCAGCTGACCAAAAATGAATTAAGTTATTATACTTGGGCACAACAGTTTAAAAATCAGATTGAAAAGAAACTAAAACAATACTGGAATCAAGCTGGTTATGAAGCTGGAAAATTGCTGCGTTCTTTAAAAGAAAAATCCGCTCAATGGTGGTATTTTTTAGACCATCCTGAAGTTCCTCCTGATAATAATCTCGCCGAACGTTCTTTAAGATTGGCAGTCACCAAACGTAAAGTAAGTGGCGGTTCTCGCTCTATGAAACGGTTTGAACATACTGCTAATTTACCAAAGCCCTTCGGGCTGAAGTCAGGAGTCAGAAGTCAGAAGTCAGAAATAATAGCCCGAAGTTGGTCTAAAGCCTCCTCATTTATGAGGAAGTAATAAAAACAAAATTCAATTTTTGAATCCTCTTGCTTTAGCTGGAGGTATACTTCTGACTTCTGACTTCATATTTCTGACTTCTGTGAATTGAGTCAAATTTTCAATTAGGGTTTCTGCTCCTCAAACTTCAGAGATTTTATGCTTTTTGGGTTCTTGTTTTTCGAGCTTTTTTTCTAATTCTTTCAGCCTTTTTTCGGCTTCTTTCGCTCTAGTTTTCCAATTATCTCTACTTATTTTCAAAGAGCGAATTGTTTGCTCGTATTCGCGGATTTTTTGCTGTTTTTTAGCTGCATTATGTTTCCAGTTATTTCTGCTTCCTCTCAAGTACCTAATTTGACGGCTTACAGGCATTTTAGACTTTTCTTGGCTCACTGGCAGGCTAGTTCTCTTTCGACATAAAACTTGCTTATAAACTTACCTGGCTTTTTCCTGAAGAGTCAACACCCTAGTGCAGCTTAGCGGAAGTAACCCACCAGTTAACCATCCTCTTTAAAGCCCTTAAATTTCCAAACGAATGGCTTAGCAAAATGTTGATTAAAGTAATCAATAAAATTAAGAATCTTTTGGGATAGCTCTTCAGTTGAACGGAAACTACTTCTTTTCAATAAACGTCTAACCAATATAGAAAACCAACACTCAATTTGGTTAAGCCAAGATGTATGTTTCGGAATATAAACAATGCGAATTCGATGAGATTCATCTGATAAAAAAGCCTCACGGCTGGTCATAGATTTTAGGATTCCTTCCTTTCCTTTAATTCCTAAATCTGTCGTTATTTCACAGCTTGATGCTACTAATTTGACCAAACTTTCTGATTTATGAGTGTTGAGTTGATCGACAATAAAAATCCATTTTCCTTTTTCATCAGTCCGAATCGTTTTCTGAATATGTTCAGCAAAATCAAGTTCCGTTCTCGTCGCCCCAATAGAGGGAGTAAGCACTTTTCCGACCGCCACATCCCAGTTGGCAATTAGGCTTAAAGTTCCGTGGCGTTCATACTCAAATTCGATTTTCTCTACTTGTTTAGGTTTGGGAGTTTTGCTGGGAAATAATCTTTCAAGAGCTTGAATTCCTGTCATTTCATCTGTACTAATTAAATGAATTCCTTGTTCTAATAAGGTCAAGGCTTTTTGATGTAATTCACAGATATACTTGACTTGCTTTTTAAATAATAAGGGATCATCAATTTTGGCATTTAACCAGTAACGATGGCGATGTGGTTGCAGTGTGGCTTCTTTTTAAAAAACGTCCCACACTGCGAGGGGAAATCTTTTCCACAATACCTCTTTTGATTGCTTCATCCGCTAACTCCTTTGCCGTCCAATGACTTACTGGTCTTGCCGATTTTTCAGGAGCTTCACAAGCGATCGCTACAATCTGGACTACTTGTTCGACAGTAAAGGACTTTGTTGTCCCTGAACGTTGGCGATTGCCCGAAGGGCACTGGCTTCGCCAATCGCTTAAAATTTCCTTGCTCAAGACCATTAATTTTTTGTCCGTTACCTGTTGTTCTTCGGCTGCGGTCAGTTTATCGCTCGCCTCTCGCCATCGCTCTCGCCACAAACGCACTTGCGAGCTTGTCTAGTTCTAATCTTCGACTAATCGAACTATTGCTTTCCCCCGATGCCGCCCCCAAGATTAGTTTGGCTCTTCTAACAAGACGATAGGGATTTGTTGTTCCTCTAACTATTTGTTGAAGCAGTGTTTTAGTTCGGCTCGATAGTTGGATAGGTAACGCTTTGATAATGGGCATCGACTGCTTACTTTTCCCCTTTCGCTTTTCGGAATAAATTGCCTGTCTATCTGATGATAGCTTCTTTTTTTACCTGACGGACTATTTCTGCCAAGCTGCACTAGGTAAGGGGTGATGTTGCCTGTAGGTTGGTGTTGTTGGCATTGAGGAAGGCATAAGCCCCAATGCCTAAAAGTAAGTATCCCAATAGTTTATGTATCTTCATCACAATCACCATGATTGGTCATCTGTTATCTGTCTTAGACTATTGGGTGGGTTTTGGGTGCGATCTGAGTTCTAGTAGGGCGATCTGAGTTTTGGGAGGGCGCTCGCCGAGCTACATAAGCAAAGCTAATCAAAAAGATAAATAAGTCTTTGTTACATTCCTTTACAATTGCTTTAAGATACTTACATACATAAAAATACATTCTCTACAAACGCCATCATACGAACATGACCACAACACTACAAACAAGCCAAACCCAAGGCACTTGGGAACGCTTCTGTCAGTGGGTAACCAGCACCAACAACCGCATCTACGTCGGTTGGTTCGGAGTTCTAATGATTCCCACACTCCTAGCTGCAACCACTTGTTTCCTCATCGCCTTTGTCGCAGCACCTCCTGTAGACATCGACGGAATTAGAGAACCCGTAGCAGGTTCTTTACTCTACGGCAACAACATCATCTCTGGTGCAGTTGTTCCTTCTTCTAACGCTATTGGTCTTCACTTCTACCCCATCTGGGAAGCAGCATCCTTAGATGAGTGGTTATACAACGGTGGCCCTTACCAGTTGATTATTTTCCACTTCTTAATTGGAGTCTTCTCTTACCTCGGTCGTCAGTGGGAACTATCCTTCCGTTTAGGAATGCGTCCTTGGATCTGTGTAGCCTACTCCGCTCCCGTATCCGCAGCGACAGCAGTCTTCTTAATCTATCCTCTAGGACAAGGATCTTTCTCCGATGGCATGCCTTTAGGGATCTCTGGAACCTTCAACTTCATGTTAGTGTTCCAAGCAGAACATAACATCTTGATGCACCCCTTCCACATGTTGGGAGTAGCTGGTGTATTTGGTGGATCTTTGTTCTCCGCAATGCACGGTTCTCTAGTAACTTCCTCTTTAGTTCGTGAAACAACTGAAACTGAGTCTCAGAACTACGGTTACAAGTTCGGACAAGAAGAAGAAACTTACAACATCGTAGCAGCACACGGCTACTTCGGTCGTTTAATCTTCCAATATGCATCCTTCAACAACAGTCGTTCCTTGCACTTCTTCTTAGGTGCATGGCCCGTAATCGGCATTTGGTTCACAGCAATGGGTATTTCCACAATGGCGTTCAACCTGAATGGATTTAACTTCAACCAGTCGGTAATGGATTCTCAAGGACGTGTAGTCAACACTTGGGCAGACATCTTAAACCGTGCCAACCTCGGTTTTGAAGTAATGCACGAGCGTAATGCACACAACTTCCCCTTAGACTTGGCAAGTGGCGAGCAAGCACCTGTAGCATTGACTGCTCCTGCTATCAACGGTTAAGAATTCAATAGAGTAATCAGACTCACTCATAGAATTTGAAAAAAGCGTTCTCGTTACTTCATGTAGATGGGAACGCTTTGTGTTTT
This sequence comes from Pleurocapsa sp. MO_226.B13, assembly GCA_030064795.1. Next base: position 5,681 of record JASJEI010000292.1, read on the forward strand.
TCAGAACATTCAGTTCTTTATATAAAGTTCATCTCAGAGGCTCATCATCATGTTTTTAATTTGTTTACTGTTAATCGGTTTGGTAGCAATCGCAATAGTTACTGATACTGAACCCTCAACTGCCGAGCAAGCGGAATTTATCCCTATTCCTGTTCGGGTCAACGAGACAGAGAGTTTTAGCTCTCAGCATCTTAACCATTCTAGATATATGTCTTGAGTGTCTTAAAACTCTAATTAAATTGAGAAGCGATCGCCTTTTGATAGCAAGAAGCTTGTGTGACATCCTCCCGACTTTCATTGCTACGCAATAGAAAGCGGGCTTCCATTATCGCTAATGGATCTTGCTCCCCTTCTACCCGAAGATAGGTTGCGCCACTTATCTACAACAAAGTTGCCCGACAGTACGACTTGAGAGCCAATTTCTTGCTTTTCGCGAGTCCCGCGATACGTTTCTTCTCCTCGGTTACAGATTTCCTGACCTGAGGCTATATCTCGATCGACAACATAACCACATTCATTACACTCGCTCAGTCGAATGCTTAGATCTTTTCTGACTTCGACGCGACAATTAGGGCAGGTTTGACTTGTGCCGCGATGGTCTACCCGACCAACAAAGACATCTCTTTTTTTAGCCACATACTCTAATACGTCTCTTTGCTTGCCAAAAGCAGCATCAATTGAGTGTTTGCCCAAAAATCCTTTTGCCATGATGCTAAAGTCACAATCTTCTACATAGATCGTATCTGCCATGTCGCAAAGCTTATGGGCTAGTTTGAATTGATAGTCAGTCCGTTTGAACGCTATATGGTTATGTTGTTTAGCTACTTTAATCCGAGCTTTCTCGTAGTTTTTACCTTGCTTCATCTTTTTTGACAGACGCTTTTGTAGCACTTTCAGCCGACTTTTTGCTGTCTTGAAAAACTTAGGTCTGGATTCGATATATCCGTCGCTTGTTGCCACATAGGACAGCAACCCGACATCCACACCAATAGCGTGACCGTGAGGCACAGGACTAGGAAGCTCAATGTCTGATTCTATAGTGATCACTGCAAACCAACCTACCGCTTTCTTTACTACCCTGACTTGCTTGATAACAAACCGATCTGGAATAGGTCTATGCAAATTAATTCTTACTTTTCCCAATTTGGGCAGTTGAATTTGCCAAATCCCCCCTTTTATTCCCCCCTTATCAAGGGGGGCTAGGGGGGATCGTTTGAACTGAGGGAATAACATCGACTTCATTTGTCCGTACTTTTTGAAGCGCGGAAAGCCGTATCCTCTAGCTCTGAAAGAATCCCAGCTATCGTGCAGTCGTCTTATATTCGTTTGCAATACCTGAGACGGCACTCTTTTTAGTCGTGGAAATTTTTTCTTTGCTTTGGGTAAGTTGTTCTGTTGTTGGTGGTAGCTAGGAAACGGATAATTCGCAGTCATGATATATTCTGATTCCAAACTACACCTGTCGATTGGACATTTGCGAGACGCAATCCAATCTTTCAGTTCTCGCAGTGCATAGTTATAAGACACGCGGCAAGTTTCCAACCACTCATCAAGTAGTTCGATTTGCTGTGTGTCTGGATATATGCGGTAGCGGTAATTTAGAATCATGAGTTTATTCTACCACAGCAAAATACAAATGGTAGATTGTATATCTACGAGGCATCGAGCCTCTTGATATACTTGAGGGGTGCGTGTATCCCGACGCTCAATTAAAGATTAGAGCGCGGGACTTACAGCCCCTCAAACTCCCCAGTAGTTAAAAAGCTCTTACATTATTTTATATTATATTACAAAGCTCTTATATTAGGCGTTGTTCAAAACAGAGATACACTTTGAGAAAAAATTACCAATTCTAAGCGAGCGTTGGTTTTAATGATGTTGCCAACACGATCTAGCCATTAAATAACCTTAGTAGATTGTAAAGTTTTTTCTCCAGGAAGTTTACTTGAAATATAGATATTGTAGTACAGCAACTTATAATAAGCTTTGCCATCGCCAAGATTAATTGCGATTCCGCGATCGTATCTTGCTTTGGCTTCATTCCATTGTTGCAGTTTTATGTAGGCAAATCCCAGATTGAAATAGGCTCGATCGTTTTCTGGAATAATTTCAATACTCGTTCAAAATCTTCGATGGCATCAGTCCAATTCTCTTGTTTTAAATAGACAATGCCACGATTAAAATAAGCTTGATGGTAATTAGCCCTGAGTTCGATCGCCAGCTCGTAATCAGCTAGGGCTTTGTCCCATTGGTTGCGAAGATTATAAATACTAGCGCGATTAAAATAAGCTCGTCCACTTATCTTGGGATCGAGTTCGATGGCTCGATTGTGGTCTTTCAACGCCAGATCCCATTTAGACTGACTTAGATAAATAGTACCTCGATTGAGATATGCCGTGGCATTTTCGGGGTTAAAAGCGATCGCTTTAGTATAGTTTTCGATCGCTTCATCTAGTGCCGCTACGCGGAACTCAGAACTCAGAACTCAGAACTCAGAACTCAGAAGTATTGATTGGTAAGGCTTTGAATATTTCGTCACTGGTGGGTTATTTCCGCCGCGCTGTACTAGATTGAAATCTTCGTTTCTGTTTTCTGCTTTCTTCCTTCTTTAAAAACTATTGCCAATTACCAACTAAGATAAATGGAGCCCAAAAATGGGGATGTTTGAATTTGTCGTCATTGAGTAATTTAAGTTGTGCTTTTTGTAAAGCTTCGGCTTTATTGGCTTTAGTTGTACCTATTAGTTTTAATTGTTGGTAAAAATGTTCCATAATTTTAGCAGTACTTGGATCTACAACCGACCATAATGTAGCTAGAGTACTTCTCGCACCTGCTTGTACTGCTACCCCTGCTAATCCTAGAGTAGCTCGCGGATCGCCACTGGCTGTTTCACAAGCACTCAGGACTAGTAGTTCGATATCATTTTTACGATTAAAGGTATCGTCCCGCAGTAAATCGTCTAACTCTTTAATATTAATAGGACCATCCCAAGAAAGAATGAAGGTATCTTCAGCTTTTGAGCTAAATTGGGCATGAGTAGCCAGATGAATAATAGGCGAACCAGAAGTGGTAATATTTTGCTTGAGAGTTTTCTTCTTAAATTGGCTATTAAGTAGATATTCCTTTGTCAGTCCGATTTTTTGTATAGTCTTTAACTCTACTTCCACCCCAGGTAGGGGAGCTAAGTTATTTTGGTTTTCACTTAAACCTGCGGCGATCGCGTTGAGTTCAATTGCAGTTAGAGGTTTGGGTTCTAATAGCTGCAAACCAGGTGTTAAAGCCAAAGCATATTTTTCTACTAAATACTGATTTCCGTCATGTAACACTGACATGGGAATATTGCGTAAGTCGCCATCGAGAACAAAAGCAATGGTTTGAATTTTATTGTCAGTTAATTCTGTTTCAAAAGGGCGAATTAACCAATCGTATACCTGTTGATATTGAGGTAAATTATTTTCTACTAAACTTTGAGCTGAAAGAAGGGAACTTTTAATGGTATTTACAACTTCGCTTATTTCTGCTTGAGTTTTTTCCAGACTATAAAGTCTAATTCGATTCAGATCGGAGTCTTTTTTTGGCAAGCTTAATAATACCTCTAATTTATTAGATAGAACGATAGGATAGATAACGGCAGCGTTGGGATCGATCGCATCGATTTGCTGAGGTTTGCCATCAATACAGGCTTCGCGGAAGAAGTTATTTAATTGTGCTAATTGCAGTGATTCAATGACATCTCGTGCTTGAATCAGTTTAGCCGTACTTTCTTGTTTATTTCCTGCTCGTTCGAGTTGTTGAGCGTATTCTAAATCTAATTCTACTAATTGACGATACACTGGTTCGACTGCATCGCGGAAGGAAAACTGTACTTCGGGATTGATGATGGCAATGTCACCTCGTAGAGATTGAAGATAATTAAAAGCTTTGGTATATGAAGCGATCGCCTTTTCGAGATCTCCCTGAAGCTTTTGAATGCGCCCTAGTTGCCAAAAGTATTGATAGGCAACATCAGCAGCATCTACACTAGATGTTAGTGCGATCGCGCTGTTGGTATAGGTTTGGGCAATGGATAATTCTCCTGTTAGTTCGTATAGTCTGCCCAGATTGCCCAAAGCATAAGCTTCGCTGCGTTTGTCTCCCAAGTTACGGGCGTTTTGAACGGCATTAGTTAAAAGGAGATCGAGTTGGCTGACGTTAGGAATTGGAATATCTTCGGGTGGTTGGGGATTATCCCGATCTAATAGTTCGATTAAGATGTGTGCGAAGTTAATTTGGGCGTAAACGCGATCGCGACTATGGGGCAAGTTATCGATTTGGCTTAGGATTTCTTGCCATAATGGTGCTGCATCCGACCATTTTTTCCTTTCGATTAATAAACTGAGTCGATTTAGTTTTGCTTGCTGTTGAGTAGTTACATCGGTGGATATGCTAAGGACGCGATCGTAAAGATTGAGTGCTTGTTGTTGGTATTCTCGTCTTTTAAATATATCTACTTCCTCGGCTGCTAATGCCCGAGCGGTATTGCCCAGACTGAGAGAAGCAACGGCTATTTCTTGGGGAAATTTAAGTTGTTCGGCTATGGTTAAACTGGTTTCTAATACCTGTCGCGATCGCTCTGGTTGCCCGATAACTAATAATACGTCACCCAAGTTTCTTAAAGCTAAAGCTGTATTTAAAGTAGGTTTGGTCGCAATGTTCGTTAATTTTTGCTTTAATTGTGCTGTAGTTAATTGCTCTAATTGTTCGCAGTTAACAATGTTTTCGATAGTTAGGGATGCTAATATTTTCTGGCAAGCACGAGGATATAACCCCAAATCTTGTAATGCTTGGGCTTGATTGAGATTATTTTGGGTTAATGCTGTCGAATTGTCTAGTTGTTGATAAATAGCTGCTGCTTGCTGCCAAGTATCGATTGCTGCTGCGGCTTGCCCTGTTTCCCGATATAATTTGCCTTGAATGTCTAGAGTTTGTGCCAACAATAAACTATTTTCTGGTTGAGAATTCAATAATTTCAAACTAGCTTGAATGGTATTATTGGCATCTTGCCATTGTCCCAATTGTTGATAAGTCAGAGATAAATTACTTAAAGCCATTACTTGATTTAAACTATCTCCAGATTTACTAAAACCCTTGGCTGCTGCATCCCATAGAGGTAGTGCTTGGTTATAATCTTGGTTTTGATAGAGTTTTTGAGCTTGAGTAACTAGCTGATTAGGTGAAACTTGAGCTCGAACAATAGGAATTGGCTGGGTTATTTCTGCAACAACGGGCGGAATAATTGTCGCCAGAATAAACAATACAACTAACAAGAAAATAGATGGTTTTTTAATTCTTTTACTCATGATTTGCAAGATGCGATCGCGCACCCCCATAACTTTTAGAAGGCTATATGTCTTAAATTTTATTAATGATTTTTTTCTATTATTTTAGAATTGGAGTTTATAATTTTCGCGATTGTTAATTATTGATAGTTGGCAACTAATTATTAATATCAATATATAGAGATTTAATTGGTTATGAAGTTAATCGAACTTGATTGAGGGGAGTTCCTAGAGCGATCGCTTCAAAGTCTTTATCGATGTGGAGTAGTAACAACCCATGTTCGATAGCAGAAGCAGCAATACAACAATCAATAGTATTGCGAACTGTAATTCCTTGGCGACGTAGATCGTAATAGATTCGGGCAGCAGCCGTCCATGATTCTACACTAGGCTCGATATAATCTTGAACTTCCAAATAACTATTTAGAGTTGACCATTCTTGGTCATCGAGACAACCCTGTAAAAGTTCGGTTTGAGTAAATCGAGACAAATAATAATCTCTGCCGTCAATAGCTTTAATCAAAGTTTGTCTAAAATTATCGGAATTTTTCCGAAATAGCTTAACCCAAACCGAGGTGTCAATTAACAACATCGTTAATTTCCTCGCAAGGACTTATAATCGTATCCTTCATGAAATTGGATTTTTCCGCTTAACTCCAAAAGGTCTTTTTTCTTCTTGGCTTTGATAAATTCTTGCAAAGCTAAATGAACCAATTCTTTTTTAGTTCTGACGTTGGCTAAACGAAAGGCTTCTTCCATTAACTTGTCATCAATGTCAATGTTAGTTCTCATTGTTTGGTTACTTCGTGTGTATATAAATACACATTGTACACTATTTAATATTTAGATTTTATCTGGCTTCAAGGGCAGAGCAGCTATTATTGGGTGTTTGCCCAGAGCGTCGAACCCCTGAATGAGTAGGGTCATATGCTGTCAGCGTTACTTCCCCCTTGTCGTTAAATACCCATCCCATTGCGGGTACGGCTTCTTGTGTGGGATTTTCTGGAGAAATATTACTCGCATCTAGCCTATTTGCTTCTCCCAGTCTCCCAGTCTCCTCGTTCTCCAGTTTTCCCTTGGGAAAAGGTTCAATTAAATCAACTCGCACTCTATTACTTTTAAGGGTTTGATTGGGGTTAGGAGGTAAACCACCTTTACCAGTGATAATAAACTCACTTCCTATTCCCTGTTCGCAAGGATTTTGGGATATTTGATCGGAAGCATCACTTACTGCTTGGGGTAGTTCGATTAATCCGCTTGTAGGATCTTCAACGGTGCGGTTAATGATGGTTTCTCCTGATTGTCCAAATTCAGATGTGACAGTGAAATCGTTGAGTGAATTTGACTCAGCTTCTAATGCTGAAATTTCTCGAAATTCAATTCCAAACACTCCCGCAGCAGTAATATCTATTCTGCCACCATCACCTCGATCGGCATTAGCCCTAATATCATTACCACTATCACCTGTTGGTGGAAAAGCAAAAAGCAAAAATTCTGTATCAGATAAGCCTTGGTTGATATTAATATTGCCCCCATCAGCATCAGCGAATGCGGTAGCAGAAATAAGACTGTTGTTGCGTAAAATTAAATCATCGTCGATTTCCAGCCTGATATTACCTCCTTCACCAACTTCTGTTTGTGCTTCTATTCTGCCTCGATTTAGTTCGATAGAATCAGCTTCAATTATGACATCGCCTCCATTTCCTTCTGCACTGCTGGTGACATTTACTGAAGCTCGGTTAGTTACAGAGAGAGAATTAGTAGTAATCTCAACGTTGCCCGCATCCCCTTCTGCGCCTTTAAAACTTCTACCAAAGATCGCACTGCCATCTTCACTCAAAGAAACGCGATCGCTAGCATTAATGATGACATTGCCACCATTACCCTGTCCTGTAGTTTCTGAACGAATCTCTGAATCACCATCAACAGTAACAGAAGTAGCATTGATTTCTACTGTACCTGCATCTCCTCTTCCCTCCTGAGTACTGGTATTCAAGGCGGCACTATTATTCAAAGAAAGGGAGTCAGTAGTTATCTTAATGTCACCAGCATCACCTATCCCTGTAGATTGTACGGCACTTCTGATTTCACTATTAATTCCATCAAGAACTATATTGGTGGCATCAACAGTTATATCCCCCGCATTTCCCTCTCCTTGAGTGTCAGCAACTATTTGAGAGCTATTAGCTAAAGAAAGATTAGTTGTAGTCAGTTCTACATTGCCTCCCGTACCTGTACCTTCCTTCTGCACTCTAGCAAAGATGCCAGCGAAGTCTTCATTACCAAAAGAAATGCTTTCAGTAGCATTAATTACGATGTTCCCTGCATTACCTTGTCCGTTAGTATCAGAACTAAGTTGCGAACCATTATTAAGAGAAACGGAATTAGCATTAATTTCAATTCTATTTGCGTTGCCCTGTCCGTCAGTATTAGTCCTCAAGACAGCAACATTAGTCAAAGAAAGAGAGTCAGTTGTTATATTAATAGTTCCTGCATCACCCATCCCTGTAGATGACACGCTACTTCTAATTTCACTTCCATCAAGGACTACATTGTTAGCATCAATAGTGATGTTTCCCCCATCTCCCTCTCCTTGAGCGTCAGCAAGTATATTACCTCCATTAAGAGAAAGAGTTTCTGTCGCCAGTTCTACATTGCCTCCCTTACCCTTACCTCTCGGAAACACTCTGACAAAGATACCACTACCATTTCCATCACTGCCTATTCCACTAAAAGATATACTATCCGTGGCATTAATTATGATGTTCCCTGCATCACCTTGTCCTTCAGTCTCAGAAGCCAGTTCCGAACCATTACTAACAGAAACCGAATTAGCATTAATTTCAATTCTACCTGCGTTGCCCTGTCCATCAGTATTAGTCCTCAAGGTAGCCTCATTAGTCAGAGAAAAAGAGTCAGTAGTTATCTTAATGTTGCCTGCATCACCTATTCCTCTGGATAGTACTTCGCTTCTAATTTCACTTGCAATTCCATCAAAAACTATATTGGTGGCATCAACAGTTATATTTCCCCCATTTCCCTCTCCTTGAAGGTCGGTAACTATTTGAAAGCCATCGGCTAAAGAAAGGTTAGGTGTAGTGATATTAACATTGCCTCCCCTACCTTTAGCTCCCTCGAAAACTCTGGCAAAGATACCACTGGCAAGTTCATCACCAGTTAAACCACTCAAAGAAATGCTCTCGCTGGCATTAATTATTATGTTCCCTGCATCACCTTGTCCTAGAGTCTCAGACCTGAGTACCGAATTATTTCTAAGAGAAACGGAATTAGCAGTAATATTGATGTCACCAGTCTGTCCTTCAACAGATGCCAGAATATTGGAAATTTGACTTCCATCTAGAGAAACAGTATCGGTAGCATTAATGATAATATCTCCTCCCACTGCTCCTGGAGCAGCCAAACGATCTATTTCAGCAGAAAAGGAACTTCCTTGTGTTAAATCTAAATTACGAGCATTGATGTCGATCAAACCGCCATCATCACTATTTACAAATATGTCAGAATTAGTCAAAGAAATATCAGCTCGATCTATTCCATCAGGAAAACTCAAACTACCATTCTCGTTAATTCCGACAACTCCTGCTGCTGACAAACCTCCTAATTCAAATCTCCCTCCTGGTAGTACAGAAATTCTGGCTGTATCAAAAGTAATATCCCCACCTACAAGATTAAAGTTTTCAACTGTTAGTCTGGTAAAATTCTGAGTGGTATTATCACCTCGGACAAAAATATCCCCTGGATTATCCCGAAAGTTCAAGCC
>JASJEI010000293.1 GCA_030064795.1 Pleurocapsa sp. MO_226.B13
AAAGCTATGTTTAGAGTCAGAGGATCTTCAGTATCTCTGGCATCACCAGGCCCTTCTACGATCTTAATTTCTGAGACATTAGAATTATCTAGCTTGAGGGGTTTGCGATTCTTGACTTCGCCACCGCTACTATCTACATAGACAATAATATTACCCGTATTAAACTCTTTGCCTATCTCTTGAATTAATTCCAAGAATCCGCGATCGCTTCCTCCTCGTTTGAACTCAAGGCGATCGCCATTTTCTATAGCTTTACTAGTCACAGTATCTCCTACTCCAACTATGGTAGGCATTATTGCTGGGTCGAAATTATCTTTGACTAGTTGGAGTAATTCTGAATGCTGTCTGGGTGCTTGTCGAGCATTGAAATCTTTACCCAGAGGATAGCTACCTGTTTGTAGATAGTAATGGTGATTGAGAATAACTAACACCCCTACTTCTTTGATGCCTCCCCGCAGCATAAACTGAAAATCTGTTGTTCCAGAGTCTTTTCCCTGAGATGGTTGCATAATTTCCTGCCCTTGCTCATCTCTACCCAAATTAGGGGCATAGTGAACAAAAAAAGAATCTCCTAAACCCTGTTGTTGTGCTTCTGCTAACAACCGCTCCATCAGTAACTTCATTTCTTGTTGTAGCTCGGCATACAGTTCGGGACTGTCTTTGAATACTTCGTGAAAGACGTTTAGGTTGGCCGTAGGAGATACCTGATTATCCAAAACCGTAGCCTGAATGTATTTTTCTAGTTCACTTGGTTCTAAACCATATTTCCTTTGTTGACCTAATTCTCTAAGACAAGCTGCAATTTTAGCGGGGACTGCTTCGAGAAAAGCCATTTCCGCATCGCTGACTCCAGGATGAGAAACGTTACCATAACGGTCTTGCCATTGTACTCCTCCTCCTGCTAAACCCTGGAGATACAAGCCCTGTTCTTCGAGGGACGCGGTATCATCAACGGCTTTCTCAATAATCTTGTTGACTCCCCTTTTACCAATATGTTCGCCATTGGTCAAAACATAGAAACGATCGCCTAAAGATTTTGCTGCTTCGAGATATCTAGTTTCAATTACTCTGGTTAAGGGATCTTTAACCAAACCCATACAGACACCATCAAGGTCTTGAATAATTAAGATATTTTCTTGCTCGATCAGTATTTGACTCAAACTCTGATGATCGAGAGAAAGCGATCGCTTATTTAGGGAAGCATTTTTAACAGCCATGAGAAGATATAGTTATATAGGATTTCAAACCAACATCATTCATTCAACCACAGATAATGAATTTAAAATTCCCTAAGATAATTTATTTTCTAGGAGCGATTTTGGCAGGATTTTTTTGGCTTAACTTTCCTCACCAGCTAGTCAGTATTGCGGGACAGGTTATACCAAGCGGCCGTCATGAGACTATCGATATCGAGCGATTAAAACACAACGATGTTGTTTATTTAGGTGAGAATCACGATAATCCCCAACACCACCTTCGGCAATTAAAAATTATTACTCAACTCCATCAAGATAACCCTCGTACTGAGTTGGCAATTGGCATGGAAATGTTTCAGCGTCCCTTTCAACCAGTTTTAAACCGCTACCTAGCCCAAGAAATTAGTGAAGCAGAATTCAAACAACAAACAGAATACGATACTCGCTGGGGTTTTGATTGGGAATTTTATGCTCCTATCCTACGCTATGCTCGACAACAGCAAATTTCTTTAATTGCTCTTAATACCCCGACTGAAATTACTCGTAAAGTAGCCGAGACTGGGATCGCCAGCTTAGAGGGGAGTGACTTTAGATATATTCCTCCTTTGACAACGATCGAGCTAGATAATCCAGGATATCGCCAGAAGCTAGAAGAAGTTTATTTACAGCACGTCGAAGACGGACAAGCTAACAGCGAGAATTTAGACAACTTTTTTGCAGCCCAGGTATTGTGGGACGAAACTATGGCAGAAGCGATCGCTCTTTATTATCAAAATAATCCCCAATCTCAAATAGTCATACTAGTAGGTCAAGCCCACCTGAGCGATGACTATGGCATTCCCGATCGCGTCAAAAGACGTATTCAAGACCAAAATTTTAGACAGTTAGTCAAGCTAATGTAATTTATCCCCGCTAACCAAGTTGGCTACCAAGGTAAAATTTCGCCGTTGGCGTGCCAAAATGTTCCTGTATTGTTTAAATCTAATTCATCAATCCGCGCCAGCAAACCTCTAACCGAAGTTTCGGTAGTAATTCCAGCTTGATTGAAGTTAGTCATGCGAGTTTGAACTAACCCTGGATGTAAAATTCCGACCGCAATTCCTTTGGGTTTGAGATCGATGGCTAAAGACTTTCCCGCCATAGATAGAGCTACCTTAGACATCCGATAGCCATAAGATCCGCCAGAAGTGTTGTCGTCAATCGAGCCCATCCGACTAGTCATCAAAATTACTTTAGAACCGTTAGTTAGATTTGGTAGTAATGCTGCGGTAAAGCGCAAAGGCGCGATCGCATTTACCTCAAACTGTTGGCGAATACTATCAAAATCCAGGCGATCTAAAGAAATTCGTTCGACAATTCCTGCATTATTAATCAGGACATCAATTTTTTCTCCGTCTAATCTTTTGACTAAATTATCGACCGCAGGTTCGCAAGTAAGATCTACGTCTGATTCTATTTGTACTTCTAAGGCTTGTAATTCTTCCGAAGGCGAGCGACACACTGCAATCACTCGATCTCCTCGCTCTTTAAGCTGACGGCAATATTCTAAGCCAATACCTCTATTTGTCCCCGTAACCAAATAAGTCTTTGTCATTAAGATCCTGAATTAGCTATTTGTCTTCTGGTTTTGGTTGCAAATCTTCGTAGTTCAGCCCTTCCGCTTCTACCGTTTTGTCTATTCGTAAAATAGGTTCGGACTTTTCTGCGGGTAAAAAATAAAGGCGATCGCCACCCCCCTCAAAAAACTGTTGTGAGCCACCTGAATTGGGCAGAAAATTTGGTTGTCTGACTGGTCGAATATTCTCAAACTCACGGGGAGAAAGGCGATCGAGATTGGGAGGGGTTGACTGCCCTTGAGCCAAATTACCAAATATAGTCAAAGATAGTAATCCAGTTAAAAACAAAGCAGTTTGCCTGATGCGATGATACATTGCTTTTGGAGACCAAACTATTTCTATGTTTATTTTATCGAAAAGAAGTTACTAACAGCTTTTTAGTATAAATAATCTACGTTGATGATAAAATCAAGTAAGAATCCAACCCAAGTTAAAGTCAGTTTTGCATGTTGAGTCGAACATACTTTATAACTGTGGTTGGGAGAATGTCGCTTATCTGGTTTGTGGGCTGGATCGCGATCGCTAAATAACACGGGTTCAAAATAGGGATTGTACCTAAAATTTAAAATCATTACAGAAAGCTTTAAGGCGGGCAAGAGACCTTTTGTGTTAGAATTTTTGAGTATTTTTTCATAATTATAGAAATACCAAGCTAAACAGGCATTTTTCGGAGAGACTACATGGCTAGCACTTACGATGCAGATCAAATTCAGGTTCTTGAGGGTCTAGAAGCAGTACGCAAACGTCCAGGGATGTATATTGGTTCGACAGGGCCCAAGGGGCTGCATCACTTAGTATATGAGGTGGTGGACAATTCCATCGATGAGGCGCTTGCTGGTTTTTGCACCCATATAGAAGTTGATATTAATGCTAACGGTTCTATTACTGTAACCGATGATGGACGAGGAATTCCCACCGGCATTCATTCTAAAACAGGCAAATCAGCTTTAGAGACGGTGATGACAGTTCTCCACGCTGGGGGAAAATTTGGTGGTGGTGGCTACAAAGTTTCTGGTGGTTTACACGGGGTAGGGGTATCGGTAGTTAATGCCCTCTCAGAATGGGTAGAAGTTACAGTCTGGCGCGATCGCAAGGTTCACCTCCAACGCTATGAAAGAGGAAAACCCCAGGGTAAACTAAAGGTAGAACCGATTAAAGACCAACCCAAACGTACAGGCACTTCAGTAAGCTTCTTTCCAGACAATACTGTGTTTACTGAAACAACTACTTTTGAATATGAGGTTTTGGCAAAAAGGTTAAAGGAGTTAGCCTATCTCAACGCGGGAATCAAAATTACCTTTACCGATTATCGAGAAGAAGAAGTACGCCAAGATATCTTTTGTTATGAAGGGGGGATAAAAGAATACGTCAACTATATGACGCGGGAAAAAGAACCCCTGCATCAAGATATTATCTATGTCAGCAAAGAAAAAAATGGCGTAACCGTTGAGGTGGCTTTGCAGTGGTGTATAGATGCCTATAGCGATAACCTCTTAGGTTTTGCGAATAATATTCGTACTATTGACGGTGGTACGCACTTAGAGGGTTTAAAAACTGTTCTGACGCGGACGATGAATAGCTTTGCCCGTAAGCGTAACAAAATTAAGGATAATGAATCAAATTTAGGTGGGGAAAACGTCCGCGAAGGCTTAACAGGAGTAGTATCGGTTAAAGTACCCGAACCCGAATTTGAAGGACAAACCAAAACTAAGCTAGGCAATACTGAAGTTCGTGGAATTGTTGATTCTTTGGTGGGAGAAGTTCTCAATGATTATTTAGAATTCAATCTCAGCGTTGGCGATGCCATTATCGACAAAGCAATTCAGTCATTTAAAGCAGCAGAAGCAGCCCGTCACGCCAGGGAATTAGTTCGTCGTAAGTCCGTACTAGAGTCTTCGCCGTTACCAGGAAAACTAGCTGACTGTAGTTCTCGCGATCCTGAAGAGTCAGAGATCTTTCTTGTAGAAGGCGATTCTGCGGGGGGATGTTTTTCGGGAGATACAAAAGTAGCTCTAACAGACGGTCGTTCTCTCAGTTTTAAAGAGTTAGTAGCCGAACAAGAACAAGGCAAACAAAATTTCTGCTACACAATTCGTCAAGACGGAAAGATTGGGGTAGAAAAAATTATCAATGCCAGAGTTACTAAAAAAGATGCTGAAGTCATCAAAGTAACTCTTGACAATGGAGAAGAAATTATCTGTACTCCAGACCATCGCTTTTTATTACGAAATGGGACTTATAAAGCAGCAGCATCCCTGACTACCGATGATTCTTTAATGCCTTTGTATCGCAAACTATCTGACATTCATGAATCTGGAATTACCATTGATGGTTATGAAATGGTATGGGATGCTCTTTCTAACTCTTGGTTGTTTACCCATACTATTGCCGACTGGTATAACCGTTGGCAGGGTGTTTATCAACGCGAAGATGGGGAGCATTGTCATCATATTGATTTTAATAAGCTCAACAACAATCCCACTAATCTACAAAGACTTTCTTCCGCAGAACATCTTGCCCTACATCGCGCTCATCTTGATAAAACCCTTGCTGTCTTAAAACAGATTGAAATCGAACGAGATCATTTAGATTTAGAAAGTTATCTTCAACATCGTCTTCAAACTAAAGACAAGTCTTTGTTGAAGTTCGATACTTTTGTCACTCGTTATTTTGGCGGAAATAAACAAGAAGCTTGTGAAGCAGTTGCTAACTATAATCACAGAGTTGTCAAGATTGAGCCTGTTCGAGAAAGGTATGACGTTTATGACATAGAAGTTCCTCATACTCATAATTTTGCCTTGGCAAGTGGTGTATTTGTTCACAACAGCGCAAAGCAAGGAAGAGACAGAAGATTCCAGGCTATTTTACCCCTGAGAGGTAAGATTATTAACATTGAAAAGACTGATGACACTAAAATCTATAAAAATAACGAGATTCAGTCAATGATTACTGCCTTGGGCTTGGGTATTAAAGGTGAAGAATTCGATTCCTCTCAATTACGCTATCACCGCATCGTGATTATGAGTGTGGCTGGTGACGAACCTACTTTAGTCTTAGATGAATATACGGGACAGACTGAATTCGTTAACATCGGCGACTTTATCGATGAATGTGTCGAAGGAAAACGCACTACCGAAAGATATCAGGTAGTTTGTTTCGCTCCTGAAACTAACGAAACTCGTTTTCGTCCTCTCAAAGCAGTGATTCGTCACGGACACGAAGAGGCGATGTATCAAATTACCACCCGCTACAACCGTTCGGTGAAAGTGACTTCTTCTCACAGTGTTTTTATTTACGAAGATGGAGAAGTAAAGCTGAAAAAAGGTAACGAAATTCGCCAAGGAGATCTATTAGTTGCCAGTCGTCGTTTACCTCGTCCTGAAAACAGCCCCACTCGTATCGATCTGTTAAAGACTTTTTACGAAGCGGGGTTAATCGATTCTCTTTATTTACAAGGAGAAGACGTAAGAGAGATCGCTGCCAAAAGAATACTAGCTAAAGTAGACAAACCCGAACAATGGAGTCAGCCTAGAGTCGAATTAGATACAGTAGCCTGGCAGGAGTTAATTAGCCAGCGTAAAGCTGCGGGAATCTCCCAAAAAGCAGTTGCTACTAGCTGTGGTGTCAAACAACCCATTACTATTAGTCATTGGGAAAGAGGCATCAATCGACCCACCTTACCCGATTTTCTCAATTATCTTGAAGCGATCGGCGGTAATGATAACGTTATTTACGAAACCCTACCTTCAAAAATCGATCGCCTGTTAGAACAAGAAGATACTAGTAAAAATGCTCGTTGGCGTGAGGTGAGTGCCTATAAAGCAGTTAGTTTCTTTACTCCTAACGAACTCAATCAACTAGGAGAAGAAGTTAAAATCGTCCCGCAAGCGCACATCGATCGAGCATTCGATCGCTTTATTACAGTCGATCGCGATTTGATGTATTTCTTGGGTTGGTATGTTGCTGAAGGTACTTTAAGTAAGCATCAAGTTAGCTTGAATTTGGGTAAGAAAGATGAAAAATTCATTCCCCAATTGATTAGTGCGATCGAACGAGTTTTTGGCGAAATTCCTCGTACCGATAAAGATCCCGATAGCGAAGGAATTAAACTCTATTTCCATAGCGTTGCAGCAGCTAGGTTATTGCAAGCTTGGGGAGTAGCAGAAGTAGCACACCAGAAAAAACTGCCCGATCTTGTCTTAAGCGTCAATGAATCGTTGCAGTTAGCTTTCTTGCAGGGTTATTTCTTAGGAGATGGCACAACTGTCGGTAACAATATCTCCTTCACCACTAACTCCAAAAAGCTAAAAGATGGTTTGCTGTATTTATGCGGTCAACTAGGTTTAATCGCCAGCCATAGCCAACATCAACCAGCTACCAACTCAGATGCTGCAATTCAAACTCGCCATGACTACTACACTATTACTATCTGTGGCAAAGAACAATTAGAATACTGCCGTCCTATTTGGCAACATCATGCCAACGCTAGTCAGGTAGAAGAACATATTGCTAAATCTACTCGCAAGTCTCAAGCTTTTGTCCCCATTAGCAATGACTTGATCGGTTTGGAAGTAATTTCTCATCAAGAAATCGATCTTGTTGGCGATTATGTCTACGATTTCTCCGTACAGGATGATGAAAACTTCGTCTGCGGTACTGGTGGTATTGCTTGTCACAATACCGATGCTGATGTTGATGGGGCGCACATCAGAACCCTGTTGCTGACTTTCTTCTATCGCTATCAACGAGAATTAGTAGACCAAGGATATGTTTATATCGCTTGTCCTCCGTTGTATAAACTAGAACGGGGTAAAAACCATCAATATTGCTATAGCGATCGCGAATTAGAACAGAAAATTGCCGAATTTCCCGCCAATGCCAACTACACCATCCAGCGTTTTAAAGGGCTGGGTGAGATGATGCCCCAACAGCTTTGGGACACTACCATGAACCCCGAAACACGGGCGATGAAACGGGTAGAAATCGACGACGCAGCGGAAGCAGATCGCATTTTTACCGTCCTCATGGGCGATCGTGTTGCCCCGCGACGGGAATTTATTGAAGCAAACGCACCCAAGTTAAATTTAGATGACTTGGATATTTAGAATGTGTCGGTTAAACCATAACTTGAAATTTTAAAGCATAAGCTGAAAATAATTAAACCATAAGCTGAAATTTCATGTACTATATAGGGTATCTCAAGGAGTTTATTTAAACTCTTCCTAATTATAAGAGATGCCCTTATTTTATGGCTGTTTCAAAAAAATCAAGCATATGCGAAGCGGTATCCTTTAGGACACCTCGCTAATACAAACAGACTGCTGGTCACTTTAGCAGTTGCAAAATGAAGACCAGCGTTTGGTACAAATCTGTACTTCAAAAGAAGATGCTTGTCGCGAACTTAAAATTACCTTGGAGTTTTGCCCCGTTCGGATGCCTTGGTACAAAGGAACAGTTGAGAGATTTTTTGGCGGTATTCAACAACAATTAGGTGGTCAAATTCCAGGAAACTGTGGGAAGTTTTTAGAAAGCAACGATTACGATCCTAAAAAGCAAGCAGTAGTAACATTACAAGAGTTACAAGAGATTATTCACCTATTTTTGATAGATATTCACAATCAGAGTTCTCACACTAAGCTGAAAAGTACTCGCGCTTCTGTATGGAATCATGGAATTCAGTCCTATCCAGTTTCGCTACCAAGCTCCGACGATAATTTGAAAGTTTTGTTGGGCGATATTGATGAGAAAACTATTCAGAGAGAAGGAATTGTACTTCAATATATATATTACAACAGCGATCGCCTTCAAGCTTTACGCGATCGCTATGAAGCAACCGATTTGCGTAGAAGTAACAACAGGAAAGGGGTCGAACTTATCGTACTAGACGAGTTTCATCATTTTATAGACCGCGAATCCAAAAAAGTTTTAAAAAACGTTTGCGACTGGTTAAAAAATTTGATCTTAAATACTCGAATACCCGTTGTACTATTTGGATTACCTGAATCTAACAGAATCTTGAAGGTTGATAACTGGCAATTAAGTAGAAGATTTACTTATCGCCATGAATTAATTCCTTTTCCCTATAGCGAGTCAGGAATGGAATTGTTTCGTCAATTTCTTAGCGATATAGAAGGTCAACTACCACTAGAAGCAAATTCTGGGCTAGCTGAAAAGTTGTTAGCAGAACGTATCTATTATGCGACTGATGGTACGATCGCTCATGTTATGACATTGATTCGCAAAGGAGCTACTTTAGCAATCAGACGAGACTTAGACTGTCTCAATTTGGAAATTCTCAATGTCGTTTATCAGAAGCACCTTAAGCACGAAAAACCCCTGAAGTTTACTGAGCCATTTTTGGTAAATAAGTTTGACATTGAGAGTAGCTATGCTCTGGACAAAAGCAAACAGAGAAGAATGAACAAAGGCAACAACGTAAAAGGTGTTTTACGAGCTTAGTTTAAAATGTCATTTTTACGTAGACCCAGACTTAAAGTAAACGAAATCTTCTCTAGCTATTTACTACGGCTTACACAAGAGAATGGCTACAGCAATTACCAAGCAATTTTGGATTATGTGGGCATTAACTCCGATCTGCACAAACTGAACTATTTGTCCATAGATGAAGCTGACTTGACGGTATTAGGTCAGATGGCACAAATAGAAGAAGCGCAATTGTGGAACACGATCTATCCTGCGATCGCAGATCGCAAAATCAAAGCTTATGGCTCTGTTCTAGATTATGAGTGGTTAGAGCGAGAAAAAATTAAGATTTGCCCCAGTTGTTTTGCTACCAATGGCTACTACCATAAACACTGGTCTTTGTGGTGCTACACAAGTTGTCATTTTCACCAATGTTTATTAGTCGATCGCTGTCCTCAATGTCAGTCTGTGTGGAAATGGGATGATTTGAAGAATGACTGGAAATGCAAATGCGGATGGAATTTCTCCGAAACACCAATTTACAAAATACAACCAGAAGAAAATAGTTTAAGTAAATTAGTAGCTTGTTGCTGTGAATTAGTAGAAGCAGAGTCAATTGCCAGCGATCGCAAATCTCCACTTTCTAGCTTAAGCCTATCTCAGATATCGCTGCTAATGATATCTACTGCCCTATCGCTACACAACCCAGGAGATAGTTTATATCAACTTCAATTACCATCAACAAATCAAGATTTACACGCATTGCTATCAAAATCGGCACTTCTATATAAATCTGAGTCTAAAAATTTGTCGTACTTCATAGAATGGTTCGATCGCTTTTATCAACTGGAGTACAAGCGATTTGGACAAAGAAAAAACCATTTACAGAAATTAAGCCTCGTTGCGACCTTCCGACGCAAGTTAGAAGACCTTCATCTGGAATAATGACTCCAAGAGATCGCAATCTTCATCAAGATTGACACAACACAACCTCAGTCCTGTCGATTTTTTTTTTGCTTGCTGGGAAATTCTTGAGATGGAATTTCGCCTCTGTCTTTAGCTTCCTTAAGTGCCATCTCCAATAAAAAAGCTGCCAGATTTGCTAGGGATCGCCCTTGGGCGTTTGCCCAATCTTCCAATTCATCCACCACTGAATCTGGCAAGGTGACATTGATTCGCTTGCTCACAGATTTATCAGAACTCATAGTTTACATCTTTAATCATGTTAATCCTATGAGTTCCATATTATATCAATTGCGCTTTTTTGATATTTATTTACATCTAATTAGATGTAAATAAGTGATATTATCTTGTAAAAGATAGCGATCGCAAAATATAAATGGCAATGAAGACTGGTAACTTAGAACCAAACATTTTACTTCGTCGTCCCAGACCGTATGTAGATGAAGATTTAGCTGGCTACATTCTTCGTTTGAGTCAAGTTAACCGTTATTCTTCACCCCAATGGGTTTATAATCTGGCAGAAATTCCCCAGTATGCAGCTAACGGAAATTTCTGCGATCGCTCTACTCAAGATTTTTCTAAATTAGCTCAATTACTCTCAATTGAAGAGTCAAAGCTGTGGAAGATGGCTTTTCGGGAGTACAAATCGAGTAAAGTTGCCAGGGTTAAATTTTTTGGCAGATCTTTACCCACTTACAATCTATCTAAGCTAAAGGCGAAGGTCTGTCCCTGCTGTCTGGCAGAAAAGTCTTATTGTCGCAAGGTTTGGAATTTAATTCCTCTTACAGTTTGTCCGATTCATCATTGCTTGCTGATGGATATATGCCCTCAATGCGATCGCCTTATTCGTTGGGATCGTAATTCTGTCAATGAATGTAAGTATTGTGAACTAGATTGGCGCGACGTTCGGTCAGAAATTCTTGAATTACCAAAGACGATTCCCTCTTATTTGTTATTTGCAGCTTGCAGTTTAGGAAAATTAGGAGAAGCAGAACTTCAATTAATAGGAGATCGCCACCCGATTTTAAATTTAGAACTGGAAAATCTAATTAGTCTTTTTTCCTTTTTTGCAGGTCAACTGATAGATGTTGGTGACACTACAGGTAAATTTATCGCCACCAATCGTAGTAATGCTGAATTACACAAACTATTTCTTGCTGCTTGGGATTATCTTCAAGATTTTCCTCATGGCTTTGAGCGTTTTTTAGAATGGTACAAAAATAAAAACTCTCACCCAGAGAGGGATACAGGAATTGCAAAGGATTTTGGTAACTTTTATCGCCGACTCTATAAGAATTTTCCTAGACGGACTTTTGGCTTTTTGCATATGGCTTTTGAGAACTATTTAGCCACTAAATGGGATGGAGGCTACTTAAATTCAAAGTTAGGACGGATTGAAATGCCTGAAGATCGCGATCGCAAGTTTCTCTCTGGAGTAGAAACGGCAAAATTACTCAAAATGACTGAAGCTTGGGTCTTGCGATCGGTTGAATGTGGAACTTTGAAAGGTCGCTTACGTAAGATGGGCAAAAGAACATCAGTGTTAGTGGAAAGAGAAAGTACTGAAGCTTATCTACAAAACCTGAAGAATTCTATTTCGCCCAGAGACGTAGCTAAAACTTTAGGGATCGGACGCAAAGCAGTAGTCGATCTAATCGAACATTCTTGTTTGCCTGCTTTTCGAGGACGTACTGTAGATGGGTATCAAAAATGGTTAATCAATTGGAATGCACCAGTCAAGCTATTGGAAAATATTGATACTTTATTAAACAAAACAACAGATAAAAAAATAGCCGATAGATGTTCTTTCGATCTGGCAATTCGTAGGCTAAGTGGTTCGGGATGTTCCACAGGTCGCTTTGTTAGCGCAATTCTAGATCGAACAATAGTTCCAGTCTGTAAAGATAAAGGAGTTGGATTGAAACAGTATTGCTTTGATACCCAAGACGTAAATCGGCTAGTAGCGGAATATTTTAGGAAGGATGAGAATGTTTTAAATGTTTTGGATATTGCCATTCTGCTGGGAGTAAAGCAACAAGTAGCTGCATTTTGGATCGATCGCGATTTTATATCGGCAGAAATTAAAATTCACCAACACCATCGTCACAGAAAAGTTTTGAAGTCATCGATTGAACAATTTCAAATCAAGTATGTAACTGCTGTTGAATTAGCTCATCAGATGGATACTTCTTCCAGGAAAGTAATTCGTCTATTAAAGGATAGAGACATTTTTCCAGTAACGGGAAAAGAAATTGATGGAGGAAGACAATATTTATTCTTGAGAAGAGAAGTAGAGACAGCTCTAGTTGAAATCTTATAAGTTTAGTTTGAAGCATAATTATAGAGACTAAAACCCACAAGCATCAAACCGAGACAGTAAGCTGCCCCTTTCATTAATTCGCAAATCCTTCTGTTTTTCACCAACTCTCCCAGGAGCGGGAAGGTGTCCCATCGGGGCTATATCGGTAAATTTGATGTCTTTATACAAACCCCAAACACCAAAGATTCTCCAGCCAAGGCGATCGCCAAATGCTTCATAGGTAGATTGGTTGTAATCATTAAATTCGTTACCCGTCTCTGAATAAATCTCCTTTTGAGGGGTAAAACCAAATCTTCGATCGCTGTTAGTCATCCAGAGATCGTCAATCTTTTTTAACGCTTCGCAGGGAAATTCTCTAATAGAGGCTGTATCCAAAGTATTAGCATCATCTCTTTTAGCAACTTGGAGGAGGATTTTATCGGTTTCAGCATCGGCTTGTCGCCAATCTTTAGCTTGTAAATATGATTCTAGTTGGGTGTAGTTTGGTTTGTTTGAAGATTGGAAAAAATAAGTTCCTACACCACCAATTACAGCAACGACAGTTAATGCACCTAGTAATAGTTTCTTGGGAAAGGTTTTGATAATGTGTGTTGGTTCGGGATCTGGTTTGGAGGGTGGAATTGGATCAGGAGTGAATCCGCCAGGAGTCAGTGCATTAAGGGCTTCAGTCGCATCTTGATAGCGGTCTTTAAATTGATAGGAGATCGCCTTAGACAAGAAAGCTTGTAGATTGGGGCTAATTTCTATTTGTCGCTCTGCTAGTGTTTTTTTGAACTCATCTGGATCGTGGGGTAAGTTCATTGATGTTAGACCTGTAAGAGCTTGAATTCCTATCATTCCAACGGCATAGACATCACTATAAGTTCCAGGTCTTCCGATTGCCTGTTCTGGAGGCATATAAGCCATAGTACCAATCCCAACGCTAGGATCGGGTAACCTTGTGTTGCCCTCTCTATCTACTGTGGCAACCTCTTTAACCGCTCCAAAGTCGATCAAGACTAACTTTCGATCGCGATCGCGACGCATAATGTTAGCGGGTTTGATATCTCGATGAATTGTATTTTGTTGATGTACTACCGATAGTACGGATAACAATTCTTGTAAGAATTCAATCGTTTCTGCTTCGCTCCACTGGCGTTCGGGTTTAAATTCTTCAGTTAAATCTTTGCCTTCAACTAATTCTTGTACTAGAAAAAATTCATTATTTTCGTCAAAGTAAGCAAACAATTCGGGAATGCGATCGTGTTTTCCCAACTTAGCGAGGGATTTGGCTTCGGTTTCAAACAATCTGGTGGCTATTTTTAAGGTTTGAGGATCGTCATCTTTAGGACATAGATGTTTGACTACTCGATAAGGCTCGCCAGGAAATTTAGTATCAGTCGCGATATAGGTATCACCAAAAGAACCGCTACCAATTTTTTTGATGACTTTATAGCGATCGCTTAAAAGTTGACCTATGTGCATTGATTTATCAATAATTTAATCTAGTTGACTGGGAAAAAGTATTTTTAGTTATGCTTTTGTTCTAGGAACGAGTTCGATCTTTACTTCGCTCCCTGTAGCCCGTGCAATGCGACTCAACATCGATAGGGAATGTCCTTTGTATTCAGCATTTTCCAAACGGGAAATAACCGATTGAGTGGTATCAATTATTTGCGCTAATTTTGTCTGGCTCAATCCTGCTTGGGTACGAGCATCATAAATCAATCGAGCAATTTGGGCGTTAATCGTGGTGGCTCGATCGCATATTTTCTCTACTTCGGAAT
This sequence comes from Pleurocapsa sp. MO_226.B13, assembly GCA_030064795.1. The sequence continues at coordinate 14,285 of JASJEI010000293.1, forward strand.
TATGACCAATCATCTTGAATAAAATTGATTCTTCTTGCGTTTATGGCAAAATTATTTGCACGAAAATACTATAGCAATATTGCTATGACATTTCAGAAGTTTATTTACTTTGCTTTACAACTTTTTAGCGATCGCTTGACCGCTATAAAATTTTACTCTTAAAATCAAAATCCTTTACCTATAAGGGTTTCAGTACTTTAATTTTCCTTACCGACCAAAATTGTTTCGTTGCTATACAAAGGCGTAAATCGCCTTATTTCTTGCTCTTTGAATTCGGAGAGTGACAGAAGCGTTTCAAAGCGCGATCGCTAATAATGAGTCAAAGAAACTCGCCAGATTATTGGTTCATATGAACTTAAAAAGTTGAGTTTCTTAGGAGAGGGATA
>JASJEI010000294.1 GCA_030064795.1 Pleurocapsa sp. MO_226.B13
CTCGGATTACTAATGGCAATTTCCGCCTTTTAAATCGACTGTTTAGACAGATTCAGCGCGTAATTAAAATCAACGAGCTTAACTGCATTACAGCAGAAGTTGTGGAAGCTGCCAGGGAATGTTTGGTAATTGGAGCAATTTAACGGGAGATGAAAATTGGCTATATCTGTAATTTCAAAGAGGGACAGAGCGATCCTGAAACGACTACAGTTGTCGCTCTAAAAGAAGCAGGTTGTCAAAAGATATTCAGCAATACTATGCAGGACATTACTTAATGAGTAACGCCATCTATGTAACACTACCTTCTTCTATGTTTAGCTAAGTCTTTGCGCGGCGAGTTGCCGAACTTGCGTGAATACTCACGACTAAACTGCGTGGGGCTTTCATAGCCTACTTCAAACGCAGCACTGGAAACGTTATGCGTCCCATTCATCAACAATCGGCGAGCTTCGAGGAGCCTAAGCTCTTTCTGATATTGCAATGGCGTCGTAGCGGTAAGTGCCTTGAAATGCTCGTGAAAGGACGACGGGCTTAACCCTGCAACACTTGCTAACTCTGCCACGGTCAGGGATGTGGCGTAGTCCTCCTTAATGCGGCTGATCGCCTTAGCTATACGGTCAGCATGGCTCCCAGGGCGAAGTAGCTGGCGCAGCATATCGCCATGCTGTGCTAGAAGTAGTCGGAAATGGATTTCGCGCAGGACAAGCGGGAGCAGTACCTTGGCTTCTAAAGGTCGATCGATCAAATCAACGAGCCGCCCCATCGCATCGAGCAGAGCCTCATCTGTCTTGCCAACGTTGAGTGCCCGAGTATGCTCTTCTTCAATCTCGACTTCGCTCACCTCGTTGTAAAGACTGCGCACTATACCCATGTCAAGTTCCAATACAAGAGCTACATAAGGGTTCATCTCGGTTGCTTCGGTCACGCGCGAGATGACCGGCAGTTGATGGCTGACAATCAGGGACTCACCCGCTGTAAAACTCACTCGGCGCATACCCAAATGGGTTTCCTTACGTCCCTGGAGGATGAGGCAGAGCAAGGGATTGTAAAGAACCGCCTCCAACGCCGTGGGCTTGCGGCTTCGCAGAATTGTAAGTCCGGCGAGGTCAGTGGCATACAACTCCATATTTGCCTGTTGGCACTCTGCGTGTCGATCTGCATAAGCACAAACATGGGCAATAAGATCTCGGTTCTGCATAAACGTCTCCTTTTCCGTCTATCGACCAAGATACATATGCGGATGTAAAAAGACCAATAGATCGGAGGATTAGGCAGATCTTTCGGAGGATGTGGCAGGCAGGCAGTCATGGTGAGACCTATTATTTGGAACATAGTAAGTTTATATCTGACCATGACTGACAAAATCGCTCTTATCACTGGCGGTAGCCGCGGTATTGGCCGTAGCACTGCCTTGTATTTGGCAGAGAAAGGTGTTGGCGTCGTGCTGACTTACCTGAGCCGTTCGGACGAGGCAAATTCAGTCGTAGCCAAGATTGAAAACCTCGGTGGTTGCGCTGCTGCACTCCAACTCAATACAGGTGATACCGCGCAGTTTAAGTCTTTCGCGGAGCGCTTTGCCAATACTCTCAACCGTGTGTGGGGACGCCAGTCGTTCGATTATCTCGTTAACAATGCTGGGAGCGGCATTAATGCTTCCTTTGCTAAGACGACAGAAGACGAATTTGACACCCTGATGAATATTCATGTGAAGGGAGTCTTCTTTCTCACACAACGACTTTTACCGCTGATTGAAGATGGTGGTCGGATCGTGAATCTCTCCTCTGGTCTCGCCCGATTCTCGCTACCTGGATACGCTGCCTATGGAACGATGAAGGGGGCAGTAGAGGTTCTTACTCGCTATATGGCCCAGGAACTTGGCCCACGCGGCATTGCAGTTAATGCGATCGCGCCTGGTGCGATCGAGACTGATTTTGGCGGAGGCATGGTGCGCGACAATCCCGAGGTTAACAAGTTTGTGGCCGCTTCCACAGCGATGGGAAGAGTGGGCCTTCCCGATGATATTGGCGGTGCGATCGCTAGCCTCTTGACTGGTGAAAATCAATGGATGACCGCGCAGCGCATCGAAGTTTCCGGCGGCATGAACCTTTAACCAGAGAAAAAACTAAAACATGAGAAAGACAATTTTAATTACTGGGGCCTCCAGTGGCATCGGCAAGGAAACAGCGAATTTATTCCAAGCGAAGGGGTGGAACGTAATTGCCACCATGCGTACACCTGAGAAGGAAGAAGAGCTGACTCAACTAGATAACATCCTGATTACTCGTTTGGACGTGACCGACAGCAGCTCAATCAATACATCCATTGCCAAAGGTATCGAGAAATTTGGACGTATCGATGTACTTTTGAATAATGCGGGGTACGGTGCCTATGGCCCACTAGAAGCCTTTCCAATGGAAAACATCCGCCGCCAGTTTAACACCAACGTGATTGGCCTCCTGGAAACGACAAAAGCGATACTGCCTCATTTCCGCACAAACAAGGCTGGGACAATTGTGAACATTAGCTCAATTGGTGGGCAGATGACGTTTCCCCTCGGTACGCTCTATCACGGCACCAAATTTGCGGTCGAGGGTCTTTCCGAAGCGTTGCATTACGAGCTAGAACCCTTTGGCGTAAAGGTGAAGATTGTGGAGCCTGGTATGATCCGCACCGATTTTAGCAGTCGTTCCTTCGATTTTGTCAACGACGAGACGATAGAAGAATACCAAGACACCGTACAAAAGCTCTTTACCCATTGGCGTGGCATAGGTGAAAGCGCATCTGAACCCAGTGTCGTGGCAGAGGTGATTTGGACTGCCGTGACCGACGAGACTAATACACTACGCTATCGGGCTGGCAAAGATGCTGTCAAATTGCTGGATCACCGCAAAGCCCAGGACGATGAATTTTTTATCGGCAATATGAAAAAACAGATAGGTCTGTAAATTTCAGCACGTATTCCTCCTCTGAATTAATCACCTAAACAATACATACAACAATATAGATAACGGAGAATTAATTATGTCTCGCGATCAACACCGTTCTTCTGGACCTTCAGATCCAACCCGTCGCAAACTGCTCTCGACTGCTGCCATTGGTGTAGCAGCAGCAGCTACTGCTGCCGCTCTAGGCACACCTGCCGCCGCACAGGACACTTCTACTAGTGTGACTGCGCAACCATCGCCAGAACCGACTGGTGAATTTACAGGTCAGTGTGCTTTTATAACAGGCGGTGCTCGGGGCATCGGCTACGCCTGTGCTGAAGAGTTCGCCAAAGCCGGCGCAAATATTGTTCTCTACGACATCGCAGGCAATATCGATACCGTCAACTATCCCCTGGCAACCGAGCAAAACTTGGCAACGGCAAAATCGAATATCGAAGCCCTTGGCGTCAAATGCATCGCGATTAAAGGCGATGTTCGCGACAGCACGAAGCTGGAAGAGAGTGTTGCACGTACAGTCAGAGAATTCGGCCGTTTAGACATCCTAATCGTCAATGCGGGTGTCACACACGTTGGCGTGATCGATGAGTTTCCTGACGAAGAAGTCCAAACGGTCATCGACATCAACCTCACTGGAGCCATCAAAACCACTCAAGCAGCACTACCGATCATGCGCAGGCAGAACGCTGGCCGCATTGTGATGATTTCCTCAATCTTGGGACGGATTGGCAACGAGGACTTCTCGGTCTATGCATCAACAAAATGGGGATTAATCGGTTTCGCTAAGAGTACGGCTCTCGCGATGGCCAAACATAATGTGACGTGTAATGCCGTGTGCCCAGGATGGGTGCGGACAAAACTGGCGGACAACGACTATATTCTCAACGCGGTGTCCCCGGAAAATCCCAACTTTGAAGCTGTGTCAGAAGCAGCCGAAGCAAGCTACCATCCTTTACCCATCGGAGCTTACGAACCTGTTGATATTGCACGAGTAGTCAAGATGTTTTGTGGTCAAGCTACGGCGATGATTACTGGAGAAGTTTTTGACATCTCGCAGGGCCAAAACGCACGATTCAACGCTTGATGATCGGTGCAATCTTAGTAACTTAGGCTTCATAACTATTAATTGTGCCGCCATGGCAGGATAATATCCTGATTTTGGTAGGTTTTACCGCTCTAAGTTGATCGGTTTGAACTCAAGAAATGATTGCTTTCTCACTCTTTTTTAACCCATTCTCACTCAGTAATCAGAAGCTTCTCATTTAAGTTAAGCACTCTAGTAGTGAGGGCAAACATTCTCATTTCATTTGTGCGTAAATACCCATTTTCCGACACTATACGCCCCTAACCGAGATGGCTAGGGGCTTTCGATTACTTTAAGTGTTGCTTAACTTTAGTGGCCCAGTTGGGGTCAGTGGCATAAACACCATTAAGAGCGTCCGCGATCGCCTCTGGTGTCATCCCCTTGGGTTCTAATCCCTGTTCATTCAGGATGTTAACGACTGTCCTGGCAAAACTATCAGCGCAACCAGAGCTACAGAAATCATCGGTTATAGCCTGCTCAGTTCCTCCATACCACTCGGTTGTCCCATGCGTGGAAGTGCTAAGGGAACCAGGATACCTGAGCTGTCACGGGCTAAAGTTCATATCGAATTTTATTCACTCGATTTTGTCAGCTTTTTTTATCTGCTTTTTTTTCGACTTGCCAACCGGCTGCATTCCTCTCCCAAACTCTTGAGACGGCTGCTTTTCGGCGTTTGCGGTCGGCATCGGGTGAGAGTTCAAGGGAACACATTGGAAAAAATATCGCCAATGCTGAGGGGGGTACAGCAATTCTTTCAAAAGTGTGCGGAAGGGGTAAAATCAGCAGCCAAAAAAAAATCCCACACCCGCCGATCGCAGGATGCGGGGATGGAATTAGCCGATGGTGGAGGCGATCAGGGCGTAAAGAGGGGATACGTGCAAAATCCGCCAAATTGTAAAGTTTTGTAACAAACAGGTCTCTCCACTTGTCTAAACTTTGCCGAGAAGGGGCTAATTTAGGCAAAGTAGACTGGAGTTAGGAACGTCAATTAGAGGGTTTGACCCATGTTGTTCCTAACTGCTCAACTTCCGTTTTCGGCAAAGTCCAAATCTCGCTCTCCTCCTCCCCCCAAGAAAAGCTCAGAGCGAGAACGGGAATATTTGCGCCCGTCAGAAGTCGAGTCCCTCATGGCGGCGGCTCGGCAAATCGGCCGGCATGGCCTCCGAGATGCGGCCCTAATTTTACTGATGTTTCGCCACGGACTGCGGACAGCCGAATTAGTCGCCCTCAAATGGTCAAGCGTTGACCTTCAGGGGGGTTACATTGAGATCCGAAGAGTCAAACACGGACATGATAGCGTCCATCCCCTCCGTTCTCCAGAATTAAGGGCTTTGCGCCAACTCCAACGGGATTACCCGGAAACCCAATACGTCTTCGTCTCCGAACGAAAGGCTCCCCTCTCAACTCGTTCAGTTCGCCACATCATAGCTAGGGCGGGGAAACGAGCCGGAATTCCCTTAGACGTTCATCCCCACCAACTGCGCCATGCCTGCGGCTACTATCTAGCGTCTCAAGGGCATGATACTAGGGCGATTCAGGACTATTTAGGACACCGGAACATTCACAACACAGTGCGCTACACCCAAATGTCGCCCCAAAGATTTGAGAAATTTTGGACAGATTGAGCGATCGCCAGAGATAATACTGTTTCTGTGCCCTCAAACAATCGGCTAATAAGAGCGAACGTGGCTTCAATTGAAAGAACAGCTTATCCGCGATTCAAACGTTACTACACCGCCAAGGAACTTCAAGAAATTTATACACCCACTCCGGCGGAAATAGCATTTGGTAGAACCTCAACAACTGGAGAAGAAAACTATCTCAACTCGATCGTTTTGCTCAAGTCATTTCAGCGACTGGGCTATTTTCCCAAGCTATCTGACCTTCCTGATGCGGTCATTAACTACATCCGCACTTTTCTAAAACTCCCGCAAACTCTCGACTTGGGCTATCAATATCCCCAGACTTTATCGCGCCATAAAAAAGCAATTCGCTCTGATCTTCAGGTCAGTCCATTCAATCAAGAAACTAAGAGCTTCATCCGGGAAATTATCAAAGAATCAGCTTTAGTCATGGACAATCCGGCTGATTTAATCAACGTCGCCATTGAAGAATTAGTCAAAAGGCGGTCGGAATTCCCTCCCTTTGCCACCTTAGATCGACTCGTTCGCCACGAGCGAAATCTAGTTAATCAACAACTATTTTCTCAGATCACCAGTCAACTCAGTCAGGAATATCAACAGCGACTCAATGACCTCCTCGACAGTCACTCAAACAAGCGAAGTGACTATAACGACCTCAAAAAACTGCCCCAAAAATCCAGCCGCAATCATCTCAACGACTTATTAGTTCACTTAACTTGGTTAGAAACGTTAGGAGAGGTACAGGATTTAATCCAACCGCTCACTGCCAGTAAAATTAAACATTTTGCCGCCGAAGCTAAAGCTTTAAATGCTGCGGAACTCAAAGATATTACCATCCCCAAACGACTGACACTACTTCTGTGTCTGATTTATACAGCCCAAGTGCAGATTCGGGATTCCTTGGTAGAAATGTTTCTCAAACAAATGAAAAAAATTCAAAACAAAGCCAAGAACGAGTTGGAGTTAATCCGCCAAAAGAATCAAGAAACAACGGAAAAATTAGTCTCAGTTTTAACCGATGTCCTCGAAGTTTTCCAAGACCCCTTACCGGATAGCCAAGCCGTAGCCCAAATTCAAGGCATTTTTCAACCTCAAGGAGGAGTGGAGTCTCTCCTCGATGAGTGTGAAGCCGTTAATGCCTACAAAGGGAATAATCACCTCCCCTTACTGTGGCGCTTTTACAAGAGCCACCGCAGTTCTTTTTTCCGTGTCATTAATGCCCTCAAGTTAGCTTCAACTAGCTCGGACGAGAGATTAATTAAAGCGGTGGAATTCTTGCTCCAGAACGCCCACCGACGCGGGGCGTTGCTGACCGCTGAAGTTGACCTGTCTTTCACTTCAGAAACTTGGCGAAAATGGGTATTAGTAGAGCATAACTCTCAAACTAAAATGGTGCGGCGGCATTGGGAAGTTTGTCTTTTTTCTTATCTCGCGGCTGAACTGAAGTCCGGGGATATCTGTGTTTTTGGCAGCGAATCTTATGCGGATTATCGCCGGCAATTACTGACTGGGTCTGAAGGGGAGCCATTAGTGGGAGAATACTGTCAGAATTTAGGTTTTCCTGAAGATGCAGATGGCTTTATTGACCAACTCAAATCTGGGTTAGCCGAAACAGCTTTATCTGTGGATGAAGGCTATCCCAACCATACATCTGTTGTCATTAACGAAGCGGGAGAACCCGTCTTAAAACGACCGCTGAGTCGGAAAAGCCGCCCTTCTCTACAAGCTCTGGAAGCGATTATAGAAGAGAGAATGCCGGAACGGAATCTCATTGATATCCTCAGAAATGTGGATTACTGGACTAATTTTACCCGCCATTTTGGTCCTTTTAGTGGCTCTGACCCGAAATTGGAGCGAGCGAACGAACGCTATCTCCTGACTACTTTTGCTTATGGTTGCAACCTCGGCCCGACTCAAGCGGCGCGTCACATGAGGGGAGTCGTTACCCCCCAGATGCTTTCTTTCGTCAACCAACGCCACGTCAGTTTAAAAGGTCTCAATGCCGCTTTGACTGATCTTATTAATCGTTACCATGTGTTGGACTTGCCTAAGTTGTGGGGAGATGGAACGACCGCTGCGGCTGATGGGACTAAATATGACCTCTACGAGCAAAATTTACTATCGGAGTATCACATCCGCTATGGGGGTTATGGGGGGATTGCTTACCATCATGTCGCTGATAGTTATGTTGCTCTATTCAGCCATTTTATTTCCTGCGGGACTTGGGAAGCGGTTTATATTATTGAAGGGTTGTTGCAAAATAAATCGGACATTCAACCGGAGACAATTCATGGTGATACTCAAGGTCAATCGACTCCCGTTTTTGCCCTATCTTATCTGTTAGGGATTAATTTGATGCCTCGCATCCGTAACTGGAAGGATTTGACTTTCTATCGCCCCGATAAGGAGACGGTTTACCCACATATTGATGCTTGGTTCACAGAGACGATTGATTGGGACTTAATTCGGACTCACTGGCAAGATTTGTTTCGCGTCGTTCTGTCTATTCAAGCGGGTAAGATCTCTTCGGATATTTTGTTGAGGAAGTTGGGGAACTACAGTCGGAAAAATCGTCTCTACCGCGCTTTTCGGGAACTGGGAAGGGTGGTCAGAACGGTCTTCTTGCTCCAGTTTATTTCTAAGGCTGAATTGCGACAACAGATTACGGCGGCGACGAATAAGGTAGAAGCTTATCACGGTTTAGTTAAGTGGTTCTTTTTTGGGGGCGATGGCATCATTGCTAGTAATGACCCAGAACAACAGGAAAAGAGCATTAAGTACAATGACCTGATTGCTAATGCGGTTATCTTCCAGAATGTGGTGGATTTGACAGAAGTTTTGCAGCAGCTTCAACGTGAGGGGTATCTTCTGGAACGAGAGGATGTAGCTGGCTTGAGTCCTTATTTAACTCGTCACATCAAGCGATTCGGGGATTATGTGATTGACATGGAGTCCATTCCCCGTGCCTTGGATGAACAGATGCTCTTACTTTGAAGGGGGATTGTTACAAATCTTTACATCGTGTTCAAATTTGCACGTATCTCCTCTTTACCCCCTGGGCAGTCCCTGCAAAAGTCACGTTTTTTGACTTCGCACGGTTTAGGCTGAATGCCTTTCCAGAAAAGGGTTTGCGGACTTTGCCAGCAATCGCTCTCTAGGGCCTCTCAAGCACTGAAAGCTGCAAAATTTCCGAAATTGCCCCTCGTGACACCGTCGCCAGATTTACCCCAAGAGCTGTATTCCCGAGGAGCGGCGTGAATCTTTCGATTCACGCTCCGTTTTGCAGACGAGTCGGGCGAGCGATCGTCCGGCTTAGTTCAACAGCATTAGCCCTTCTCGCGGGTTCAGGTAAATGTTTAGATTTTTAAATGTCTAGATGTCTGGCTACTGCCTAGAGCTTGAGAACTCTTAAATCTGCGGGCGTGCTGTCCGCTCCCTCCCCTCCTCGAAAACATCTAGACATTTAGATGTTTAGACATTTAGATGTTTTCGACGGTCGAGCCAGTCTTCGATGAGTTCGGCAACGATATCGCTCATGTCGCGTCCGTCTTCGATGGAGGCTGTTTTGAGTTGGCGGTGCAGCGCTTTGGGTAAGTAGAGCGTCGTTCGCTGATACTCGGTGTCTTTACTCTTGGCTAAAGGTTCTTCCGTTGGCTTGGGGGGCTCGTCGTCAGATCGACTACCCGTCGGTCGGTCGCTGCTGCGAACGCTTTTGAACAGGTTGTTAAAACGACTTTCCGATTGTGTTTTTTTCTGTGAACTCACGCTAGTATCTCCCGACCGACTTCGACGTAACAGTTCCAGGCGATGTTGGCCATACGGTCTTTCACTTGGTTCACGGAAACTCCTTCGAGGGACGCTTTTTGAAACGCTGCCAGACGGCGGATCTGCGTGTTGAAAATCGGCAGTCCTGCCTCTTCGATCGTCTGTCGTGCGTCGTCGCCAGCGGTCGAGGGTTTCGGCGGGACGATGGTTAACAGAATCCGATACTCCGTTTCGAGCGCCTGGAGCGATTCGACCATGTGCAACATGGCACTGAGGGCCATCGCGTCGGGCGTACAAGGCAACACCAGCAGGTCGCATCCTTCAGCGATGGTTTTGAGGTCTTGGGGTTCGGGACGGGCGGGCGTATCGATGACGATGCGATCGTAATGACGGGCGTACTTCACGGCTTGCTTCTCGTCGCACACCTTAAACGGTAGCTGTCCGCGCTGCGACCATTCCCATGCCGAACGGTTGAGGTCGCCATCGACGAGCAGCGTGGGGGTTTGGGTTTGAAAGTACGCGGCCAGATGGAGCGCCGTTGTGGTTTTGCCAACGCCACCTTTAAACGATGCCGTAGTGACAATCATTAGGTTGAAGCTATATCGAACGGCTCGATTTTAGCAGACATTTAGATGTTTGAGTGTTTGAATGTCTGAATGTCGAGAGACTCGAACTCCTCAAATTCCCTTTTAGTTAGGGTTTTAGGGCGGCAAGCCAAATCTAGATGTTTAGATGTTCGGATATTTAAATATTTAAATGTTTAGTTAAAGTCTTCGCTTTCTGCGATTGTCTCGATATTGACAGCGAACCTGGCCGGCACCCAAATCGCGTCTCGTGAATCGATTTCGAGCGGGGCGTGCTGAGCCTGCCCCACTCGATGTTCGGCTGTCTTGGGGTTGTCAATACGAATATGAACTACGCCTATCCGCTGCGCTGAGATCGGCGTTTCTGACGCTTCAACCGAGTAAAGTCAGCGACTCCCTCACGAGAGCCGCTGCTCTCCAAAACCGTGCTTGATAGTTTCCCATCACACGGCTCCTCATCGAAACGGGATTTGTCAAATCCACGTCATCACCAACATATCCTCTATCCACAGGTAATTTTGGGGGATGTTGGATAGTGGTTTGGGCTGGGTACTGTTACAACCCGATTTGTTGCCATAGCTGCCATCGACGGCAGTTTTACTATCGTGGCAGTGTCGATGGAGCAGTTGCCAGTTTTTGTACTCATCCTTACCACCTTTCGATTTGGGGATGATGTGGTCTAGCTCGATAATGTCTCCATCCAGAAAGTGTAGTCCACAGTGCGGGCATATCCCTTTTTGCTTCTTGAGTAGCTTGGCTATTCTTTTTGGCATTTCGGGGTGTTTGCCCATTCGGGTACTCCAGTACGTGAGATTGCCATCATAAGGGGTGGCATCACCTTTGACCTTGACGTACCCCAAGTTGGTGGATACGGAGGTGTGTTTAATTAAGTGGTAGGGATTAGAATGTTCTCGGGTTGAGAACACCCACTTGTCCTCACCTATGGTGTGCCAATACTTCTGTAGAAGCCATTTGTACCCTTTATTGCGGTGTCTGTGTTTTCCCCATTTCCAGAGCTTCCAATAGACCAAGGAATAGATTTTTGAGAACACCTTACTGCATGGGTATGGCTTGAAGTAGTTGCACCATCCGATGATGATAGGGTTCAGGTTCTTGATTAATTCTACCTGGGATTTCCCTCTGTGTTTGTCAATGACTTCAGCCAGTTTCGCGTAGTGCCTTTTTTGGGATTCCTTGGAGGGTGAGATTTGGGTTTTGAAGCCGAGTAACCTTCCTTTTGAGTCCTTTCCAGACACGCACTTTCCAGCTTGAAACTGTTTGATGTGAAATCCAAGAAAGTCAAACCCTTCCTTCTCTCCCCGGTAGGGATTGAGGGTGTGGGTGATTCGGGTCTTGCTCGGCTTGAGTTCTAGTCCCATTTCTCGTAGCCATTCTGCTATGGACTGAAGGCACTGGTGTATAGCCTCTTCGGACTCGTGGAGAATCACGAAGTCATCGGCATATCGGATTAGGGATATTGAGCTTCTCTTGTCCTTTTTGGCAAGTTGGTGTTTTCCGTTCGTCCGTTTCATGTCGAACGTTTCGGCTAACTCTTTTACCCTTTTCTCCATGCCGTGAAGGGCTACGTTTGCCAGTAGGGGGGATATAACCCCTCCTTGCGGTGTGCCTTCTTCTGTCGGGAATAACTCTTTTCCATCCATCACACCAGCTTTTAACTAAGCTCGGATTTGTCTCCGAAGGGTGGGGGAGGTATTCAGTTTTTCGAGGAGTTTCCCGTGATTGATTCGGTCAAAACATTTGGCTATATCCGCATCCAGAACGTATTTGGGTTTTTGCTTGATACTGCCATGAATTGCTTCTATAGCAATCCTAAATGGTTTGCGGAAACGGATCGGCTGAAACCCCCATACCGTAACGATCTATCCTGAAAACAAGCTGCAAATGAAGTCGTACTGCTATATAGCATCATGACAGCTTCTTCCGGGTCTGAAACCGTAGCTATTTGGCTCAAACTTGGCTTCCCATTCGGGTTCTAGTGCTAGTTTAACGAGAGCCTGTAATGCGCGGTCATACATGGTAGGTATCCCCAAAGGTCTTTTTTCCTCTTTTCCGGGCTTAGGAATCCAAGCCCTTTGAGTCGGTTTGACCTTCGTACCCAGTTTCAGTTCTCCGACAAGCCTCAGACGTGCTGCTGGGGATAGGGATTTTACCCCGTCCACTCCTGCCGTCTTCTTGCCCTGGTTGTCCTGGGTGACTCTACGCACCGCCATTGCTTTGGCAGACCAAGAGTTGATTAGCAACCTCTGGAGTCTGTGAACCAGCTTGACATCGCCACGACGAGACGCTCGGCAAATCCGTTTTTGCAGCTTGAAGACATTCCGCTCCAGCTTGCGCCAGGGGATATCTTTCCATTTATACATCGGCTGTTCCGTGTTCATAACATTACCGCTACTTGCAGCCTTGCCTTCCGTTCCGAAGTGAGTCCGTCAGCCTATCCTTGCCGTTACAGCAAGGCGTTCGCTTCTGACTCAATCTTTCCCACCCGTCACCTATCTATTGATAGAGGTTGCGCCTTGGTTGGCTACTCATCCAATCGACCTTGAATGAGAGTGAGCGGTTGGGTTACTTCGTTCCTAATAGCCATTGGTTTGTCCGGTTAGGATGATACTCTCCGCCCAGGTTCGGGAAGTGCTTATCAACTGGACTAAGGACTCCGTTGATTCCCTTAATATTTGACCTTTTTGGTTCGTCTAGCGTCTCAATCCCTTTTCGCTAGTCGAAGCTGAGGACGGTTCTGACGTACCTTCGCTCGCGCTATCCATATGGACTTGCTCGGTCTGCATTAACCGTGGGATTCGGTGTGCTTTTGACCTTTTATCCCCGCTTTACGGATTGAAGACCACTCTCTACCGTAGGGGATATGCTTTCACCCATGCACCTTGGGAATAGGACTTGGGATTTCTAGGATACTTTCCCTCACCTACATGGCTATTAAGTTGTCATCTGCTGAGGATTTAAGTGCGAACTCCATCCCGAAGGATTACTCAACAGATGCCAATCATCCCCCTGTTTCCAGGTTTCGATTGAACGAATCGCACCCCGAGTTGCTTCAGGCTTCCGCAGTCAGTAGAGCTAGGTGCGTCTGCGTCTAGAGAGGACGGTTCCCGCCCCCTTGCCCAAATCAAATTGACTTGAGCGGCGTTGACATCGCGATCCTCAACGTGGCCGCAATGCTGGCAACGATGCACCCTGTCAGATAGGGTTTTGGGTGTCAGTTCCCAACACTTCGCACATCGCTGTGTGGGTTTGACTTGCCGAGTGGGGGACTCAACGTAGAATCCCCCCGCCTCAGACGACTTGTAGGAGAGTAGATCCCCTATCGTGCCAAACCCGGTTTCGAGAATCGAGCGGTTCAGTCCAGCTTTCTGGCGTTTCCGCTTTTTCCCCTGGCGCGTCATGTTCCGCACTTCCAGCTTTTCACCAGCAATTAGGCTGTTACCGCGAACTATATCGCTGGTGATACGAAATCCGATTTCCAAAAAGCGGTAACAATCAGGCGAAGTTTAACCAATGATAATTCGTCAGATTACGAATTTCTTCTTGCATCTGCTCTTGCAAAATACAACATCTTGCACCTAAGACTTCTTCAAGCTCCTCAATTGTTTCAAAATAAGTATTAACCCAAGGCTCATCTACTAACTTCCACAAACGTTCAGCCGCTTGCAATTCCGGCGAATACGGGGGGAGATATTCGATTTCCATTCCTGAAGGCACTGACACCTTCGGACTTGTATGCCATCCGGCCCTATCTTCCACTAACAAAATGATTGTTTCTTCAGAAGCACCCACATCTTTAGCAAAGGCTTCAAAGACGACATTTAGCCATTTGACGTTGACTCGTGGAATTAAATACCAATGGGTTTCTCCCGTCTTAGGATTCACAAATCCATAGACGTAAACCCACTCATATCGATGTTCCACTATGGCTTCCGGTCTTTGTCCTGTTAAACTCCAAATTTTTGCCAGGATAGGTTTTAATCCCACACGATGTTCGTCGAAAAACCAGACTTGAACTTCGGAGCTTGGATGCTCTTCTTGTAACTTTTTTACCTTGAGCGGCAAATCCTTCTTGAACTGTTCTTGCTCCTCTTTATTTCCTTTTTTGTGTTTGGGTCTCGGTCTCTGCCCAGAGTAACCGCACTTTTTTAGATCATCCCATCCTCGCTGATTCCAGACTTTCTCTCGTCCCGTTTCTTTTTCAATCCAGCGAGCCACTTTCGGCCCCGTCCATTGCCCTCCATCAGAGGGTTTTCCCTTGAGAGCTTCTTTGAGTTTATTCAATTGCTCTTCATTGAGTAACGCTCGGCGTTTGTTTGTCTTGGGGTGATTTTGATTTCGTTGATTTTTGACTCCTTTCTCACCTTATTGGTTATATCTTTTAACGACTTTTTGGGCATATTCATAATTGAGTCCCACAGCTATAGCACTATTCTTGAGCGTCCAACCTCTTGCCACTTTCCATGTCGGAATGCCACCGTCTGGCTTCCACGTTATCGTGGCTTTTCTTGTATTTTTCTTTCAGTTCCTCTGCATTGAAATGAGGGGCTAAACTCACTTTTCTTGGCATCGCTCTCGTCTTTGACTACACTTCTTGTATTATAGCCAGGTCTTCGCATGCGGATTCCGTAT
>JASJEI010000295.1 GCA_030064795.1 Pleurocapsa sp. MO_226.B13
TGAAAGTTGATAAAGATTTTAGCAGTCAAGAATGTAGTAATTGTGGTGCATTTACTGGCAAAAAACAACTCAATGAAAGACTCCACCATTGCCAATTTTGCCATCACTCTGAATCACGAGATACTAATAGTGCAAAAATATTAATGCAGCGAGGTCAAAGGGCGGTAACCCATATCTCTCACCCAAAATGCGATCTCGAAGAGATCCGCGAAGCGGGTCGCCAAAGCTAGAAGCTTTACAGCATATATGTTTGACCCTGGTGTTAACTCCCTGCTGTGAAACAACAGTCTGTGGTTTGAAAATATTGTCCGAGAGGTGAGATGGAAAATCGGATAAAAGAACAACAACTTGATTTATTTGCTGACCGCACTTCAACCCAGACTATGAGCAGTAATCAACTGAGACTTTGGCTATCTTCAATGGCTTATGTTTTGATGCAAGCTTTTCGTCAGAATTGTTTATCAAGAACCTCTTTTGCTAAAGCTACAGTCGGAACAATTCGTCTTTCTTTTCTTAAATTAGGAGCAAGAATAACTATTAGTTGTAGAAGAATTTTAATCGCTATTGCTACGGCTTGTCCCTACCAAGATATCTTAGGAATTGCTTACTCAAGAATTCAAGCGATTCCTGATTCTGGATAATCTTAATTATTGAGTAAGATAATCAAATAGTTTCTTAAATGGCTGTTGATAGATTGCCATTTACTTTGTCATGACTAATTTTTCTATTCGACTTATTTTTAGGTGATTTTTCTCGGAATTTAGTAGGCTTATTTAGCAAAAATATTCTAAATTTCTCTTGTTGGGAAAAACATCAATTTTCAAGCTTTAATTTCGGCTTTCAACTCGATTTGTGAGAAAGTCAGGTCTCATCGTTAAGTACCTAGACAAAATTAATTGTGTATTTTGTACCAAAGTTTACTAGGATATCTTCTACAGCTTCAACCAAGGTAGAATAACTCTCATAAGCATCTATTTTTAGCCATTGATATTTAATAAATCGCCAGAATATTTCTATGATATTAAGTTGAGGAGAATAGCTAGGCAAAAAGAAAATTTCTAACCCTTTATTTGCCCATTCGTCTTCCTTATTCCATAAAAGATTATTTTGATGAATAGAGGAATTGTCCATTATCAATACAGTTTTTTTAGTGATTTTCTCACAAAATTCATCTATGCAGGCTATCACAACATCACTATTAATGCTGCATTGAAAAGTGTATACTTCTAGTTCATTCTGTCTTGTCAAAAATCCTAAGACATTTAATCGTTTGCTTTTTTGACTCTTTACTTCTATTTTTTGCTTCTTTTCTTGCCAAGCATAAGGTATATATGGAATTAAACAAAAGCCACTTTCGTCTACATATCTAAGTTCAATTTCTCCTCTTGATTCTTGTTTTTTTAATTCCTCTAATTCCTTGACTTTTTTTTCGTAAAATTCAGGTACGGGATTTCCTCCCACTCTTCTTTTGATTCTATACCAGCCCATACAAGCTGCTTTTATTATTCTTTTGATCGTTTTTTTACTTATTGTAATTCCCCATTGTTTTTCTATTCTTTCTTGAACTTTTTCCAGATTCTTGGGAGTCTCTTTTACCCATTTTTTGATTTGTTGTTCTTGATTAACATTTAATAGTTTTTTTCTCCCCCGTCCTGGATGATTATACAGTCCCGCAAATCTTGATGATTCCCAAGCATTAAACCAGTTATAAATTGTGTTACGACTTACCTCAAATATTCTCATTAATTCTGCGATAGAGTAACCCTGATAACTTAACTGAATACAGTGCGCTCTTTGTCTCACTTGATAATATTTACTGTGACGATAAATTCGTTTTAAAAGTTTTAATGTCTCTTGAGTTAAATCAGAAATGTATCTCATTACCTGTCTGGATTGGGAAAATTCTTATACCGCTGCTTATATTCATTGGCTCTACGACTAACTAATCTCTTCGCGATCGCGTCTTAACCAACAAAGTTGACTACTTAATTCTGAATTATACAATTAATTTTGTCCAACTACTTATCAACTTGAATTGACTCCAATCTCATGATTTCACTTGATTCTCTTGTCTATTTTAAGACAGACAGGTCTATTAATTATTTTGTTCGTAACGAACATGAGTACAGTGTTCGTAAAAAATATTATCTAAATAAATTCGACTACAGGTTTCATAATCTTCTGTTTCTAAACCTTTATCAAATGAACACTATCTTACAATCAACAGTTTTAAAATCGTCGATCGCGTTTGGATTTAGAGTTTAATTAAAGATAACTGATATATACTTTGTTTCTGGCATCAATTCAATTTGAGCTACTAAATCAGAATAAAATTACCAGATTTTCTTGCACAATATTTACTGCTATAAATCTGTTAGGATTATCTAAAAAACAAATATAAATTATGTGGTCTTTTAAGAATTTACCAAATCAAAAAATAACTTTACCATCAGGGAAACAAATTATTGTCGAAGCTGTGGGAAAAATTTATTTTCTGAAAAGCGAACCAGGTATTATGCTCAAATATTCAACCACTTTAGACCTGGAAAACATCGACTCGTTGCAAAGTGAAATCAATGAAATTTGGTTATTGTTTAAAAAACAAGCTAATGAATCAGGATTAAATTCAGCAATTATTAGTGCTAATTCGCCTCCTGTAGGTAAGTTTTTTTGGGGTTAGACAAACACGCAACTTTGTTTTTGAGAAAAATCAAGACGGAGTTTGGCAACAAATCAAGCCAGAGATAGATACCGATCGCGCTAATGAATACCAAATTAATTTCGGTGTAATTGAAAATAGAAATGGCGTATCTCTTGTCTTTGAAGATTCAAGATCTATTCCTTTATTAACTAGAGATAGAGGATTCTATTTTGGTTTTACCATTTGGCCACCAAATAACGATCCTTATAATTATCATGTTCTTTACTTTCCTCCTGAAGGTACAAAGATTTCTAATGAAACTGGTGAGATTATTGAAAAAGTAACCTCTTTACAAGATTCTAAATCGGGATTTCGTTTTCCCACACGAAGAACACAAGGAATCTCTACAACCCCTATGTGGTTCGATCCAGGAGATCCTCTAGGCAAATATCATATAGAATTTTTTATTAATGATGTTGCAATTCGTTCGGTAGAGTTTACAGCTTATAGTCCCAATTAGTGGCTCGATCTAGCTTGTTATTTAAAATGTTAGATGTTGATTAGTAATTGAGTAGTAGGTGTAATTAAATATAAAATAGCCAGATAAGTAGCTCCACTTAATTAAACATAAAACAGCCTGGTAGTTGGGTAGTAAAAATTGAATAATGTAGTGTGGGCAATACCCACGCTACTAAGTTAATCCAGCTTACTGACCTAATCAATGACTAGTTTGACTCCAGAACAACAAGCAGTAGCCTATGCACCCTGTAGTGTGGTAATTACGGCGGGGGCTGGTACAGGGAAAACTCATATGTTAGCCGAGAGATACCTGTATTATTTACGGGAGAGAAACTTATCACCTTTAGAAGTAGTTGCAGTCACCTTTACAGAAAAGGCAGCTACAGAATTGCGATCGCGTATTCGGGCTTTGGTAAGTCAGCAGCTACCGCAGCGTTTAGATTTGTTGGCGGAGTTGGAAGCTGCTCAAATTAGTACAATTCACGCTCTTTCGGCGCGGATCTGCACGGAACATTTTCAGGCGATCGCAATTCCTGCGGATTTTCAAGTTTTAGACGATCTAGAAGGGCAAGTATGGTTAAGAGATGGGTTACAAACGGCATTAACCCAATTATCCCCAGAGGTTTTTCAAACCATTCCCTACTCATTATTACAACAGATTTTAAATCAATTGTTGGCCGATCCTTATACTGCAACTAAAGCCTTGCGTCAGGGTATTCAAGACTGGGAAAAATTAATTGCCAAGGCTCGAACTGAGGCGGTTAAAACCATAGTCAACGATCCCGTATGGCTATCTAGTTGGTCGATCTTAGAACGACATCGGGGTAAAGAGGGGGATAAATTAGAACTAATTCGTCAGTCTGTACTAGAGGCGATGGTAGATTTAGAAGATGCAGAAAATATTGATAGTGCAATTGCAACTATCGATCGCGTTAACTTAAGAGTCGGTAGTAAAAAGAATTGGCAAGCTGATGGATTAAAGTCGGTTAAGGATGCCTTGAAAGTTTTGCGCGAGTGCGTCAGGAGAGTTACCAGTCAGGGGTTGCTGAATTTAGAATTAGGCGATGCTGACGAACAACTCAAATTAATGCTTCCTGCTTTAAGCGAAGCCTATCAAGAGGTAACGGGTTATCTCAGTCGTCTGAAGCTACAAAGAAAGGTACTTACCTTTAGCGATTTAGAGATATATGCTTTACAAGCCTTAAATTACCTTCAGGTGCAGAATTACTATCGCCAGCGATGGCAGGTATTTTTAGTAGATGAATTCCAAGATACCAACCCCACCCAAGCAGAGTTACTCAATATCCTAACAGCCCAGGCAGAATTAACTATCGTTGGGGATATCAAACAGTCTATTTATGGCTTTCGACGGGCAGATATTCGAGTATTTCAACAGTTTCGCAGTCGCATTTTAGCCAGTGGCGGTAAGGAAGTAATCCTCAGTACTAGCTTTCGCACTCATCAAACTCTAATCGATCGCTTTAATCAAATTTTTGCCCCCTTACTAAAAGAAAATCATCAGGATTTAAAGGCTTTTCGGAAATCAACCCCCATAGAAGCAGGAGATAATTATAACTACTTGCAAGTATTAACTATCGGCGATCCGTTTAAGCAAGAAGAAGAAGAAAAACCCCCTAAACCTAATAAAGCCCAACGTCAACGAGTAGAAGCCTACTGTTTGGCAGAAAAAATTAAGCAGATGCTAGATAATAAAACTCCTGTCTTTGATAAGCAAACCAAAGAAACTCGCCCCATCGAAGCAAAAGATATTGCCATCCTCACTCGTACCTGGCAACCCTTAGAAATCTACGGCGAGGCTTTAGCAGCCCTGGGTATTCCCGTCGCGCCAGCAGGAGGTGGAAACTTATTAGCTACCAGAGAAGCCAAGGATGCTAGTGCCTTACTGCGTTTTTTAGCTAATCCCAGGGATAATATTGCTCTAGTTGCGGTGTTGCGGAGTCCTTTTTTTGCTCTGGGCGATCGCCTTTTATTTCAAATCCGCCAATCATTTAGTCAGCAAAATCAAACTACCGAGGATAGCTGGTGGGAGGAAATCCAAACAGTTCCGTTTCCTGAATTAGAACATTCCCTTAAGGTGTTAAAGCAATTATTAATCGTCAGTCAGTCTGAAACACCATCCCGGATTTTACAAATTAGCGATCGCCTCACGGGGTATACAGCCATAATTGCCAATCTAGCTGGTGCAGAACGTAGAATTGCTGACTGGCAAGGCTTTCACGATTTGGTCAAAAATTTACAACAAGATACTTACGATCTATTTGCGGTGGTGCGCCGTCTCAAGCGTCTCTACGAACAAGAAGTAGCCGTACCCCGCCCTATATTAACCGTGACTAACGCCGTCTCTTTGATGACTATCTTTGCTGCCAAGGGTTTAGAGTGGGCTTTGGTTATAGTTGCCGATCTGAGTAAAGAGCGTCCTAAATCTCATCCGCCAGTATATTTCGATCCTCAATTGGGAGTAGCAGTAAAAAGCAAAGACGATCTGGGAGAAGCCCAAAAACCAGTACTCTATAGTTGGCTGGAATATTTACAAGAGCAAAAAGAACGAGCGGAAGCCTACCGTGTATTATATGTCGCTTTAACTAGAGCTAGAGATTATCTCATCTTAAGTGCTGCCGAACCCTACAAGGGAGAATTAAACCGTCTGCAAAGAGGTTTAACTGCTGCCAACATTCCTACCACCACCATTCCCTACACTGAGGCAAAAGCCATACCTCCCATCCCCCAAACACCTGCCATTCCCTCTCATTTACCGTCCCTATTACTTCACTCAATGGGTTCTGGGTTATCACAACTCCCCGTCACGGCATTAACCGACTATGCTCGTTGTCCGCAAAGATTCAAACTTCACTTTATCGATGGACATCCAGGTATTGGGGAAGGTTTGGCTTCCAGGATGCAGATCGGAACTCTGGTACACAAAGCTTTGGAACACAACATTACTCAGGCACAAGACTTATTATCCTTTGCCGAAGGAGATTGGGAACAAGCAATCTTTACTGAGGCGATCGCGCTGGCGAGAAGATTCTTTCAACTGCCGATCTATCAACACTTTCGTCAGACTGCAATTGTCAAAGAACAACCAGTTAGCCTACAGCTGGGTAAAATAACTTTTAATGGAGTCATCGATCTTGTCGGCAATAATTGGATACTAGACTACAAAAGCGATCGCCTTCTTCAACCAGACGAGCATCGTTTTCAACTTTGGGCATATGCTCGAGCCTTACAATCTCCCCATGCCCATATCGCCTACCTACGTCACGACTATATCCATAGCTTTAGCGTCACAGAACTACAGGCGATCGCTCCCCAAGTAACTAACCTAGCAGAACAAATCGATCGAGGCGACTACACCGCCACCCCAACTCTAGAAAAATGCGCCGTCTGCCCCTACATCGCCTTCTGCAACGATGCCATGATTTGAGCATACGGATAATTGGTAAGAAGCAGATAACAAGCGCAGCAGATCGACTTAAACTAGATTTAAATCTCAATTTCTTATGTTTCTAGGGGTCTGTCAACATTGATTTGAGGGATAAATATTAATAAGTATCTTCCCCTGCTTCCCCTGCTTCCCCCAACCCATCAATTAATTATTGACAGAGTACTAGTTGCTACTCAATCTCCTGCTGCCACTTAGTGTCAAAGAGAAATTATCGAAATTGTTTTGCGTCACTGCTGGAATTACTTTCGCAGTCGTCTGGTAGACAAAAAAAGATTAATAAATAGGGCTGGCTGAAAAACTAAAAATATCTCTAAGGTGAGTTCGACGAAAATTTTGAGAATCCAGAGAAAGCTGAGACCTATGCTAAAAGTGGTGCCTTAAGGTCTCAGCCATGGAAATAAAATCTCCAGGGCGATCGCCTTCTCCAAATTGAATTTGTAAGAAATATAGCGATCGCATTTTCAGGTTGATTGTGATTACTATTTCGTTAGCGGAAAATTTGCCAGTCTAGATTGTAAAAAGTTATATACGGGCAAAATATAAGTTATGAAATTCAAAGCATTTTAATATTTATCAAACAGCTTATCTAAGGAATTATTCAACGTAACGGTCGCGAGGAAATTTATTTGGCGGTTTGGGAAGCTCATTTCCACTGATTTAACTCTAATTTTTCAATTTCAGGCTCGATCGAGAGTACATATTGATAAAAGGAGAAATGTGCATTTCTTCGGGGAATAGATTAGCCAAGAAAAAATCCAAAGTTGTGGATTTAAGAAATCCTTGAAATACTGCGATCGCACCAAAACGTACTCCAGTAGATCTTTGCTCTGCTAAGACTAGTTCCACCTGCGCGCTGTTGAGGATAGCAGCCTGTTGTAAATAATATCCCAAGGCATTTTTTTTAGGCTGGATCACTACTTTTGACCAATCTTGAGCAAAAAAATCAGCAGTTTTTGGCTTGATGAAACCTTTTTGTGCCAAAATTTCACCAATACGTAAATTAGGATTTTGAATCTGATTTTCTAGGGCTGATTCTAACTGAAATGATGAGATTAGATCGGCTTCTTGCAGTATTTTTCCTAGGGGTTTGGTTTGTACCGAGAGTAGGCGACGTAGATCGGCATAAGACTGAGAGGTTAGACGATAGCTTGAAGACATTGAAATTAATTTAATTAAAAACAAAAATATATTTAACTCAGAGTATAGTTAATTTACCCATATTTAATAATAAAATCGGCACTGAGCAAAAATCTTCCGTAATTTTGCTCAGTATTAGGTGTTTACTGTGATGCATAGTTTCAGGTAATCTCCAATAGGGAGATGGAGAGATGGGGACTTGGGGAAGACAACTAATAACTAACTCCCTTACAGACAAGGCCCTAAAGGATTAGCCCTAAAGGATTAGCTTCGCGTCCTTCGCGTCCATGCCTTGTCTCTGTGAACTACAAACTAATGACCAAGGACTAACCACTAACCACTGACAAAAATTTTGCTCTTTCGGATTATTTCAACCTCAGCTGCTGACTCGGCAAAATTACGTAGGCAAATCCAGACAATATAAAAAACTCATCGGGTCCAAAATTAGCTACCGTAAAAGTTATGACATAATCTTTTAAGATTTTTTTAATGAATAGCATCAAAGCCTTAGCCCATAAATTGAGCCAAGATAGAGAGCAAATCATCAATCGCTGGATTGAAGCGATCGACAAAGATCACCTCATCGGAAGTTCTAATAATTTAGAAGCATCTTCTCTTAAAGATCATCTCCCTCATTTGTTAGAGATAATTTTTTTGGCTTTGGCGGGTGAGATCGACCTAGAATCAAATAATCCAGACAGAGATAAGGGTAATACACATGGTATTACTAGAGCATTACAAGATTTTAAGACGGAAGAAATAGCCAGAGAATATTATCTGCTTAAGCAAATATTACTAGCCAAGATCGAACCAGATTTATTAGCTAGTTCGCCTCAAGAAATTATTGAAACGATCGCCACTGTGAATCAAGTAATTGATGAAATTATGGCAAATAGCTTTAAAAGCTATACTCAACAAAGATTGAACCAGTTAGAAAATCTACATCATCAGTTGCTTTTGACCAATCAGGAATTGACGAGATTAGTTGAAGATCACCAAGAGAACCTCTGCTATCTAGCTCACGAAATTAAAAGTCCTCTGACTTCGATTATCGGTTATTCAGACTTATTTTTGCGCCAACAACAAAGCGAGCCGATGAGTAATAAAATGATGAATTTAAGTCACATAGAACAGGTAATGACTCAAGGAAGAAAAATTCTCCGCTTGGTTAATGATAGCTTAGAAATCTCTAGCTACAAACAAGGAAAAATTAAACTGACACCAAAATTAGTAGATGTTTGCCAGCTATTAGATAATGTGACGATCAGTTTAAAATCTTCGATAGAAGCCAAAGGGTTAAAACTCATTACTAGCTGTACTCCCGAACCGCTGCAAATAACTATAGATCCTCTACGACTGCAACAGATTATTACTAATTTAGTCAGTAACGCGATTCGCTATACCGAAACAGGTACGATCGAAGTATTTTGCGAGCAATTATCAAGCAATCACTCGGCTAAACATCAGTCTAATCGCTTTAAGCTCCAGGTTTCCGATACGGGAATTGGTATTTGTCAAGCAGACTATCAACGCATTTTTGAGCCATATTGTCGGATCGCATCAAATAATTGTCAGGTTCGAGAAGGTATTGGTTTAGGATTGGCGATCGTCTCTCAGCTAGTTAAATTGCTAAATGGTGAAATTCAATTGGAGTCAGAAGTAGGAGTTGGCTCGACTTTTATTGTTATTTTACCTATTGACTGAGTGAAGGAATCTAAATTGCTCGGGAATCAGTATTCAATCCAAGCTAATGCGGTAGTCCTAGAGATGTATAACCCGATGCTTTTGCCCATGCTTACTAATGATCTTACTCATATTAGACCTCTTGATAAGCTAGTTGATGATGATTCGTGCGACGCGAAGCGATATGCGAAGCGGTATCCTTTAGGAGTCCTTTAGGGCAAGAAGTCTAATAAGAATTTAAATATCTCAACTGTTATACTTCATCACCATTTCCAAACGAGACAAAGCACTGGCTGCTGATTCTTTAATGTAAGGATCGGCTGAGTTATCTTGACTTATCCTAGTTAAAACTTCTAAACCTCTAGGATCGCCCATCGAACCCAAGGCATTTAAGATTGTGACTCCTAATGCTGGGTTATCAGTACGATCGAGAGTTTCAACCAAAAGGTCAAACACGGGAGAGCCAATTTCACCCAAAGTCATCACCGCAGGTATATAGACTACGGGATTAAGGTCATCGAGAGCCTGTTTTAATCCTTGGATGCCTTCTTCTGGCATCGGCACATCAGGATGATTGACTGCAATTTGAGCTAAAACCTTAGCACAACTAGATCTTACTGTAGGATTATCGCTATTGAGCAGTGAATCTACTACGGGAGGAACTACATCTGCACCAATTATCCCTAATGCTTTAACTGCTGCTCTTCTATAGGTTACATCTTCTTGATCGAGAATACTCATCAAGCGAGGAATAGTATTTTCATCCCTAGCTTCAGCTAATTCCCACATTGCCTTGTTGCGTAAATTGGGATTAGGATGCTTAAGTTTTTCAAAAATAGCGTCTGTAGTCATATATTGTCGCTGCCTACTGTTTAAACTTAAAAGAATAGTGAATAAAACAATAGGAACTTTAAGACTGATACTCAAACTAGTTAAAAGTCAAAGCAGCAGACCTAAAGCCCCCATTCACCAAACAGAGATCTTATCTATTGGCTATAAAATTAGACTACTAATCAACCTTTTAGGAAAGAGAATTAATTACATAGTCGAGAAGAGCATTATACTCAACTAAAGCTTGAGCAGACATATCACGAGGAGCGCAACCACGGTTACGAGCAAAGCTTAGAGCTTCTACGTAAGGAGCAGTAGGCAAGTTTAAAGCGCGATATACTTCACGTTGTCCAGCAATACCCCATTCGTCTAGAGGGCCAGTACCACCGACAACTAGGCAGTAGTTGATCAAACGCATATAGTGCTTGATGTCACGAAGACATTTGCTTCTGAAAGTGTCAGTAGAGTTAGCTTCTCCAGCATTGTTCAAGTAAGAGTACTTTTTGATACAAGCATCGTAAGCTTCTTGAGCAACGTTATCAATGTTGCTAGCTAGTTTCTCAGCAGCTTCCATACGAGCATTAGCACGTTGAAGACTACCTTGAACTGACTCTAGGTCAGAAGTAGAGGGAAAGCGTCCTGCAGCATCAGCAGCAGTAACAACTGTAGTTACAACAGATTTCATAGTTTTGGATGTCTCCTGAATTGCTTATTCTAAAAAGCGACTTTATGTACACTTTTTGTCAAATTTTGCCAAATATTTTGCCAAATGTTTTAGACTATTGGCTAAATTAAAAGGGTTTCTAGCTAAGAGCAGAAATTACGCGATCGAAGTAGCTTGCTGCTTCAGAAGTGATAGCAGAGCAATCACCTTGGATCATTTCATTTTTCTTGTATCTAGAACCAGCCTGGGCTTCAGTGTTAGTGCCGTTGATGTGAGCTAGAGAAGAAGCTTTCATAATACCAACTGCACGACCAGTGGACTGAAGCGGTACACCAAGAGCAGTGTAAGTTTCTTTCAAACCGTTCAAACAACGATCTTCTAATACGGAAGCATCACCAGAAAGAACAGCGTAGGTAATGTAACGCAGAATGATTTCACCATCACGCAAGCAAGCAGCCATGCGACGGTTGGGGTAGCAATTACCACCAGCTTGAATCAAGCCTTGGTTTTCACAAATCATACCAGCAACAGCGTCAGATACGATGCAGCTAGCATTACTAGCAATAACGTTTACAGCGTCTAAGCGTTTGTTTCCGTCCGCAATAAAGTTTTTTAGAGATTGTAGTTCGTCTCCACCGATACAAGCAGTTTTGCTATCTGCACTTACTACAGCTCTGGAAAAAGCGTCAAGCATTGAGCTCTCCTTAATTTTGACAACAAATTTAGTTTTTATTTAATTTGACAGATGCATATTTTTCACCCGTCGATACTGAAGATAAAAGATTAACCGCACCAAAATCTCTCTTATTAAAAACAAAGTAATAATCTGTAATGTTTAAGCAAATCCCGTTACACTTTTGCTTATTTAATTGATTCTAAATCAATTTAATATTTTGATAAAGTCGTACAAAATAAACAAAGACAAGGAAGATCTGTAATCTTCAAAACTAAATTTACTCTGCTTAATATTTCTTAATTTTAAGGTGCTTTTCCGTCTATGTTTAATTCCGAGACAGTGGGATTAGCTTGGCAATATTGACCCAACCAGGTTATTCCGCTCAAAGAGCGAAAAGGAATAATAGATAAGTCTGTTTCTGGAATTTCCAAATTGACTCTAGCTCCTGAAACACCAATACCGAAAAGTTGCAATAGAGGAGATAAATTTTCGGTTTCAACATTAAGCCTACAAAAACCTTGCAGCCATGCTAATTGATTTTGTAAAGGTTCGATCGCTTCTGCCCGAACTGCTCTAATCGTCGCCTGTACTTCGGGAGATTCGCGGGCAATTATCGCTTCCATTTCTTCTGGTTTAGCACCCAAACCTGCCGACAATTCTACGGTTTCGTAAAACATAGGCAAGACAAAATGCTCGACCAAACCAACTACCCCTTGAACAATCGAGACAAATTCACCAGCTTGTAAGTGAAGAGTTACATCACCATTAGCACTGGATACTTTAACCAAACCGGTGGGACTATCGGTTAAAACTCCGACTAAAGAAGCATTACTCTGGCGATCGTGCTGTACAAACAAAGCCGTTCCTTGTGAAACAATTCTCGCTTGGGGAGTACTAATCGTGCTTTGTCCTTGGTCGGGACGAATCATAATCAGGGCTGCACCACTAGTTAACTCAAAGCGACGTTTACCAGGAGGAAAACGAAAAGTAGTTCCCGCACCAGTTCTGATTAAAGTACCTTCATCAAAAAGAAGATCGGCACGAGAATTAGCACCAGTACGAACAGAATCTCTGGGAATAATTGTGTCTCCTACCGATGCCCGATCCCAGTCGGGTCTATTTCGATAGTTTATCTCTACCTGATTGCGTATTCTATAAATCTCAGCTTGTTTGATAGCAGTATCGGCTACTACAGGCTGAATGTAAACAGAAGCGAGACAAACGCTGGAGACTAGTTTGGTAACTAAGCCAAAAAAAATTGGAGAATTTGCAGGAAAAATCTGCTGCATAAAAAAGAGCGGTCTTATTAAGATAATAAAGTAATTGGAACTTATCTATTATGCTACCTACGAGAAAATACTTATGTCTTAGTTAGCAAGATTCAAGTACTTTTTACCAGATCTGCCCGATCGCTAAACAACAAATTTCTAGCATAAGCTTATAACTGTAAAAAAACAGAGGATAAGAGAACAGGAAGTCTTATAACTGCTTCTATTTTCTCAATTGAGATATAGTTTGAGCCATCTCGAAGTCTTTTTGAGTAAGACCCCCTGCATCATGAGTAGTTAAGGAGACGGTGACTTGGTTGTAGGAGATAGCAATATCTGGGTGATGTCCCGCTGCTTCGGCTGGTTCGACTAGTTGGTTGACAAAATCGATCGCCTCGACAAAGTTTTTAAATTTGAAAGTGCGGGTAATAGTTTGGTCTTCCTGTTGCCATTGGGGAATGGATTGGAGGTTTTGTTCTATTTCGGTTTGAGTTAGAGACATATTATCTGCTTTAAGGGGTTGAGGGAAGAGACAGAAACTTGTTGCAGCA
The DNA here is from genome assembly GCA_030064795.1 of Pleurocapsa sp. MO_226.B13. Next base: position 13,437 of record JASJEI010000295.1, read on the forward strand.
ACCAAAAGTAATATCTGAAAGCTTTGCTGCTTGAAAATTGAAATCATCTCAAAACATAGTGTGTAGGATAAAATACTATTGATTAATGGGGTAGGGGTATCGATCGACTTGCTACTTGTTTATCCCGAGCTATGCGGGACAAGTCCCCGAAGGGGGCTATTTGCTGTGTCACTTTAAACAGTTTCGTTTACTTCTGAATGATGACCATTATGTTTGTCCAAAGGAGACATGAGGGGATAAAAAGGCTGGTGTAGGCTGATTAGCTGTGCCAAAGTTTTCTTTAATTGGGTACGAGGGACGATCGAATCGACAAAACCATGTTCGAGCAAATATTCTGAGGTTTGAAACCCGTCTGGTAATTTTTCTCTGAGGGTTTGCTCGATTACCCGTCTTCCTGCAAAACCGATAGTAGCTTTGGGTTCAGCTAAAATAATATCTCCCAACATAGCAAAACTAGCGGTGACACCACCCATAGTCGGATGAGCTAGTAGAGGGATATAGAGCAATTTAGCTTCTTGATGACGTTGAAGCGCGCCCGAAATTTTAGCCATTTGCATTAAGCTAAACATTCCCTCCTGCATCCTAGCACCACCAGAGGCACAGACAATTACTACAGGAAGACTTTTAGCGGTGGCGTGTTCGATCAGGCGGCAAAGCTTTTCGCCGACAACCGAACCCATACTGCCACCCATGAAGCGAAAATCCATTACCCCTAGGGCAACGGGCAAGCCATCGATTAAACCAGTACCTGTCTTGACCGCATCGGTTAAGCCCGTTCTAGATTGATAGTCTTGCAACCTAGCTTGATATTCTTTGCGATCGCGAAACTTGAGAGGATCGCTGGGGTGTATATTCTCGTCTAAAGGCTGCCAGGCATCAGCATCAATTAATTGTTTAATTCTCTCATCGCTGTCAACTCGATGGTGATAGCCACACTCAGGACAAACTAATTGATTCGCCTGTAGATCTTTAGTGTATGCTACTGAACCGCAAGAGCTACATTTTGTCCACAACCCGTCAGCAATTTCTCTTTCTTGCTGTTTCTGCATGGGTGGTTCGGTTTTTCTGAGGTTGGCAAACCAATCGAATAAAGAAGACATAATTTAAT
>JASJEI010000277.1 GCA_030064795.1 Pleurocapsa sp. MO_226.B13
TCGCTCACATCGGTGGTAATTGCTAATGCCTGCGTACCCAAACTTCTAATTTCTTCGGCAACAGACTCTAGTTTGTCTTTGCTACGAGCGGTAATAATTAGATCGTAACCATTTTTAGCAAACAATAAAGCTGTCGCTTTACCAATACCCTGGATGCGCCAGTAATTAGAGCAGTAGAAGACATAATTAAAAGTTAAAAGTTAAAAGTCAAAACATTTAGCATTTGTTAATGTTCAATGTTCAATGTTCAAAAGTCAAAAGTAATTGACTATTTATAAAATCTTATAAATCGATCGGCAGTATCGGCATCGGTACAAAGATAGATAGTAATCTATGGAGACAGGGAAGGAAAAGGAACAAGGAACGAGCAAGTATAACTCCGAATTCCGAACTCCGAACTCCGAACTACTAACTCTGAACTTCTGACTTAATCTTTTCTGTTTCAGCGATGGTTGCTTCTGGATCGCTTTGTTGGGAAGCTTTGACGTAGTTTAACTTCCATTCTTCGATTATATCTGAAAGTAAAATTTGAATTTCGGCTTGAGTAGCGCGATCTTGGAGTTGTTTTTTGAGGGTACTGGCAAAATTATCTTTTAGGCGATCGAAGATAATCTTACCTTGGGCATCTGTATAAGAATTAATTAAAACTTCATAAGCAGTCTGTGATAAATAATCTGCTAATTGTTCGATCGCTTCTCGGGGAAGATTGGTAATGCCTGGAATTGCTTTAATGGTTTGGTAAACGTCCGACTCTTTTAATGCACCTTTGAGACTGTAATGCAGTAGGTTTTCTAAGTCTGGTTGTACTTCGGGTAAAACCTTAAAGACAGTCAAACTAATCAGGCGATCGATAACTATGTTGATTTTATCTGTTTCTCCTACTTTGGTCTTCTCACCAGAAGACAAGAGCAAGTTAGCTAATGTACCATCATTAATCACTTCTTGGCTTTGATTTAGGAGTCTGACAATAATAAACAGAGAAGCTCTTTCAGATATGTATGCTGCTGGTTCGTGGGTAATCTGGGCTATAATTCGCTCTAAATTAAATAAACCAGATTTGTGAATGTAAATTGTTACGGGAATAATGCGCAACCATCGCCAAACTGGAATTAACATCAAAGCACCATACCAGTAGCGCAGCATCGCATCCCACCAATTGAGATCGCGATCGTTTTTTGCCAGCCAAAAAGTACGTCCTAGATATTCGATCGCAAAAAAGATAATAAAGAAAATATCGATACGCCAAAAGTTATCTATATAAATGCCATTGGCATTGACACCGCGATAATAGTTAGTTTCTAGTAATGGTTTGATTTTGTGGTTAAAAAAAGTTAGTTCGCTTTCAAGATCGCGCTTCGATAAATGTTCCCGACTCCAAAATTGGCTAAATGCTTCTTTTGCCGAACGAGTTTGTAAACGATATTCAACTCTATGTTTTAATTTGGCAAACGTACTGGATTTGTTTGCAGTCAGAAAAGGATTTTCTTCAATTAGATACAAGCTTTGCTGTCTAAGAGAACCTAATAGTTGTTCGGTTGAGGTTGCTGCTAAACCCTGTGTTGCGATCGCTTGCTGGAGGAGATTTGCTGTTTGTAAATAGGCTTCTGTATCGGGATGAGGTTCGATCCCCTTTACAGGATCGTAAATTTTGACGATCGAGGGTAGACGGTGCAGGTAGGTATCCCTCAAAGATAGATAACTTAGGTTAAAGATTACCAAGATTAAATTAATCAAGCCAATTAGAGTAATTAGCTTTTTCCACCAGCTAGATTGCTTTGCTTTCATTAATTTCCGTCTATAAAAGAGGCTAAAGGCTAAGAGCTAACTTCACCCCCAGATGCCTTTAACCATAACTTACTTTAATTTAATTTGTTGGCCAAAATACTTTCAGGCTCATTGCCAGAGGATTTTGCTTCTACATACACAATTAAACCAGGAACTAATTTGCCATTGAGCTTTTCTGCCTCGATCGCCTTTGCTGCTTTGATGTGATAGTTTTCGCTAATTTCTGTCAAAGATGGCAATAGACTAGTTTGACTTAGTTCGCCCCTAAAATTGGGAGATACTGCCAAAATTTCGTCTTTTTTGACGTGCTTGATAAAATATTGCTGAGTTTCTAATTCCAAAGCTTGAACGGGAAGGACAAAGCTAAAGATTCCCGTTATGGCTACAGCTAAACTAAGAAACCAAGAAAAACTGACCTTGAGTAGATGGCGACGCATGATAATAGTGAAGAATAAAACTATACTTGTACTTATGTTAAGCAATCTTAAGCAATATTTCCAGTATTTTACAGTTTATTATTTTGTCAATTAAAAATTGACGGAAAAAAGTTAAAGGTTAATCGAAAATTTTTTGACAATTTTTGCTCGGCGATCTGCCATCTTTTAATGACACTAGCTCATGAGAAAATAAAAGCCTACAAACCAAGCTTTGATTTTCTCCATCGCCATAATGTATAAAAGCCCAATGCTATATCTGAGACACAAAGCAAGGATGTCTGTGACCGAGAGTTAAAAGCTTTGGCTCAAAAATAGTTTTTGTTCCTCTAGTCGGCGTTTGGTCAAACCTGGTAAAGCGACTAATCTACCACCGAGATGGGCTTTATTCCAACGGGGAAATTCCTTAGCAGCACCAATATAGTCCCCCGCATTGAGCTTTCTAATTAAAGTACTTTGGGTAACTACTCTAGTACCTGCATTGTAAACTAAAGAAGTTAATGCCCCTAATTGATTTGGATTCAAGTCAACTTTGACGCGCTCTAACACCAGACGTTGAATACGGTAAACTTCTTTTTCCAACTCCGCATCAGCTTGAGCCTGAGTAATATATTGACCCATGGTGACAGTTTGACCGTTGATTCTGGTTTGACCATAGCCAATAACAGGAAGTCCACTAGTATCGATATAGGCGTAAGAACGAAAACCCTCATGCTCTTTGATTAGATTTAAAGTAGCGGGTAAAACTTGTAATCTGGTTGCACTAACTTTATTACCCATAGCCTGATGATTCAAACTGTCAGAAGATATCTGTTCTAGTGTTTGCCCATTTTGTTCGACTTGTTTACTAGCCCGAGCGGTGGAGATATTGAGCAAAACTGAGCCTGAAACTACAGCCAAAGTTATTAGATGATGAGGAAATTTCTTTAAAATAGTATTTCTAAAAAACATATTAAATTGAGCTATAACTGATATTAAACTAAGTACTTTTACCCAAAACGTCAAACAATAATAAATAGAAAATGTGTAATTTTAGTTAATAAAAATTACCTATTTTGATAGATTGACCTTGTGGGTTAGTTACAAATACGACAAGCACTAAGATTTAATATCGATCGGTAAACCCAATGAAACAATTCTTAATATGACTCAGAAAAGCGACGATTTTGATTCGAGAGAAAAACCAATGGCGATCGCCAATCCAAGCTGTATCGTTATTGGAGGCGGAATTTCAGGGCTAATTACTGCGACTTTACTGAAACGCAGGGGAATAAAAGTTACGGTATTAGATAAAGGTAGGGGAATTGGAGGGCGTTTGGCTACCCGTCGCGTGAAATATTCAGATGCGATCGAAGGCATATTTGACTACGGTACGCAATATTTCAGCGTCAAACAATCACAGTTTCAGCCTTGGGTTGATGATTGGCTAGAACAGGGAATAATTAAAGAGTGGTGTCAGGGGTTTGGTGAGGTGGATGGTAAACCCCGTTATTGTGGTGTAAATGGAACTCGCGGTATTGCTAAATACTTAGCGCGAGATTTAGATGTCCGCACTAGTACCAAAGTAGTTAAACTTCACTATGACGGTCGATGGTTAGTAGAATCAGAAGCTAACCAGCAGTTTGAGGGAGATGTTTTGATTATGACTCCCCCTGTACCTCAATCTCTGGCATTAATCGCTAATTCCGACCTGGTTTTACCGTCAGATATCAGAAAAGCTTTAGAAAAGGTTAGCTATCATAGTTGCATTGCGGTCTTGGCTTTGTTGGAAAAACCGAGTCAGATTCCCTTTCCAGGCGGTATGGCGGTAGAAGATGAAACCTTAGTTTGGCTTGCCGACAATCACCAAAAGGGGATCTCGCCCGATGGCTATGCTGTTACTCTCCACGCCACACCTAACTTCAGCGATGCTCATTGGGATAGTAGCGATGGGGAAATAGCACAGAAATTATTTGAGGCTGCTTCAGCTTGGCTAGATGCGATCGCAATTAAATATCAGGTGCATCGCTGGCGTTACAGTTTGCCAAAAACATTTTATGGTTCGCCCTGTATGGCTTTATCACACCTACCTCTAATTATGGCTGGGGATGGTTTTGTCGCTCCTAAAATAGAAGGTGCGGTACTATCGGGAATTGCTGCTGCTAAATTGGGCAGGAGTTATCTGAAAGATCTCTAGACAATCGCGATCTTATTGAGTAATTGCCTAGCGCAGTTTAAGTTTCAAGGCAAAGCGAAGCTAATTCACATCGAGCGTAATAGAATAATTAAAACCAACCAATCATAAAATCATCAAGCTTGGCGATCGACTAATACTGTTGATGCCTAATTTAAACCAATTTTAATTAAAACAACTAATGCTAAACGGATCGGAATCTCTTGCCACTTTTGTACTGCTTGCTGCTGTTCTTGCCATACTAATTTGGGGCTATAACAGGGCCAAAGCCTTTGGCAAATTGGGAATTCTAGCGTGGTTACAGTCAATAGTTCTGATGAGTCCCTGGCTACTGTTTTTTGGCTTATTTACCTTGGGCATATATCTCAATCTAGTTGGCATCCTCTTTTTATTACTTGTCTCAATTGCCGTTTATATTTGGCTCGGTAGACAACTGAGATCCGCAGGACAAGAAGCCTTATTACAGCAAAAAGCAGCCGAAAGAATAAAGCAAGAAGCAGAAGACGCAGATAAATCGTCTCAAGTTGCCAATCTAGAAACTAACCAGGATTTTACCCCAGAAGCATCACCGATTCCCGACCAAGACTTAGCAGAGTTGAAGGGAATTTTTGCTATAGACACCTTTTTTGCCACTGAAACCATTCCCTATCAAGATGGAGCAATTTTTAAAGGTAATCTGCGGGGTGAAGCTGAAACAGCCTATTCTAAGATGAGTAAAAAGCTAGAAGAGAGCTTTGAAGATAAATATCGTTTATTCTTGGTCGAAAGTCCCGAATCTAAGCCTGTGGTAGTAATTTTACCTAAAACCAACGACCCGCAGACGACTACCCTGGCACAAAAAAACTTAGCTTTAATTCTGTTGATTGGGACGGTCTTAACTAGTTTAGAAGCAGCTAGTTTATTGCAAGGTTTCGATCTGTTTAGCGATTTTGGACGCTACCGCGAAGCCATACCCCTTAGTTTAGGATTGTGGGCAGTACTAATCGCTCACGAAATTGGTCATAAAGTACTTGCCAACCGTTACGATATCCGCCTCAGTATTCCCTTCTTCTTGCCTACCTGGCAAATTGGCTCTTTTGGGGCAATTACTCGTTTTGAATCGTTATTACCCAATCGTACAGTATTGTTTGACATTGCTCTTGCAGGGCCCGCTACAGCGGGAGTTCTTTCCTTGTTATTATTGATTGCAGGTTTAACTCTTTCTCATCCTGGCAGTATGTTTGAATTGCCAACTGAGTTTTTTCGGGCATCAATTTTGGTAGGGACTTTAGCTAAGGTAATTCTAGGTTCTGCCTTAGATGCTGCGGTGGTAGATATTCATCCCTTAGTGGTAGTAGGCTGGTTGGGTTTGGTAATTACCGCCCTCAATCTTTTGCCCGCAGGAAAATTAGATGGAGGCAGAATCGTTCACGCCATCTATGGACGCAAAACCGCTAGACGCAGTACCATAGCCACTCTGATCGTTTTAGGTATTGTTGCCTTGTTTAATCCCGCTAACCCGATCCCTCTATATTGGGCAGTATTAATTTTATTTTTGCAACGAGATTTAGAACGTCCCGTACAAAATGAATTAACCGAACCAGATGATGGTAGGGCTGCTTGGGGTCTACTGGCTTTATTTTTAGCCTTGGCGACTTTGATTCCTTTGAGTGCTAGTTTGGCTGGTCGTATTGGTTTGGGCTAATCGCTTGAGATAAGGTTATCAGTTAAATAGTGGGTAAATAGTGGGGAAGTTAAATGATTGGAACAACTCTTGATGGACGATATCATATTCTCAGGCTCTTAGGAACGGGTAAACATGGTCAAACCTATCTAGCCGAAGACCGTCAAGCTCAAGGACATCCTCATTGTGTAGTCAAGCAATTTGAACCAGAGGCACGAGATACTCTCAGCTTAAGAAAAGTTAAATATTTATTTGCTAGAGAAATTAAGATTCAAAAGATTTTGGCTAAATCCGATCGCATTCCCAATCTGATCGGTCACTTTAGGCAAGAAAATAAATTTTATCTAGTTCACCAATTTATCGACGGAACAGATCTAGCTCAAGAACTTGGTTCTGGTAAGCAATGGACAGCAGAGCAAGTAGTAGGTTTACTCAGAGAAATTCTCGAAATTGTCGAAGTAGCTCATCGCGAAAAGGTCATTCATCAAGACATCAAGCCGTCGAATATCATTAGGCGTAAATCTGATGGTAAATTAATCTTGATTGATTTTGGTTCGGTCAAAAAACTTCACAATCTGATGGCAAATGCTGAAGGGAACACCAGCCTCACCGTACCTATTGGTACAGAAGGTTATATGGCCCCCGAACAAAAAAGCATTAAACCCAAACTAGCTAGTGATATTTATGCAGTGGGAGCGATCGCAATCTACGCTTTGACGGGAGTAGAACCAAAAGATATTCCTCTAGAAAGGGATACCGAAAAGGTTCAGTGGCGCGATCTAGTTTCAGTAGATGAAAAATTAGCTAAAGTTCTAGACCGCATGGTTGACCCAGATTTTAGGCAACGCTACCCATCTGCTAGCGAAGCTTTAAATACAGTTAGAAATCTTAAATTGGGTAAGAAATTGTCGAACCTCAACATCTCGATCGTTGCAGGGACTATATTTTTAGCGATTTTGGGGGCTGGATATTATTATTGGCAATTGGAAACTTCTTTAAACAAAACTTCAGACTCTACTAGCTACTTCGAGGCAGAAAAAAACCAATTTCCCTTTCTCTATCGCAACAGCGAATATGGGATCGAGATGAAATATCCATCTAGTTGGAAACTCGATCGACCAAATCAAAACCAAGAACTCGCCCAATTTACACCACAGGAAAGTCAATCCGATCTAATTCCTCCTCAAGTGACCATCGAAGTCGCTCAATCTGGGGTCAACTCTTTAGAAGAATATACTACTAATGCGGTGTATCAAATTACTAAATTACCCGAGGCTAAAATTATTGATTCTCGTCCGATTAAGTTTGGCGAAGGAGATGGTCACAAGATTATTTACACGGGAGTAAACCCAGACAACAATTTGCCTTTGAAATATCTGCAAATCTGGACTCTACGGGGCGATCGCGTTTATACCATTACCTACCAAGCAGATCTCGAACAGTACGATAGTTTTGAGGAAACCGTGGAAAACGAAATGCTTAAGACGATTAAAATTACCCCAACTAGTTAGATTTTTATCCAGTTTACTGGATTTTGGCATCGGCAGTAGCAATACCACCGAATTAACGATATACAAGACTCAGTGCAGCCCAAGTCCGAAAGCAATTAATTGAGAAATTTGGTTACAGTGACCAAGATTTACCGACAGAAGAAACGATTCGAGTTAAGTTAAATAATTTAGGCGCTCGTCTTAAAAGAGTCCCTAACTCTAGAGTTCATTATGTTTGCGATAAGCTTGGGGGGTTGTGCCGATCGAGCGACGAAACTGGGTTGAGAAATGAGCATGGCTGCTAAATCCACTTTCGTATGCTACCTCAACGATCGATAAGTCCGTATTTACGAGTAGTTGCTTTGCTTTACTGGTGCGATGATTCATCAGGTATTCACGGGGAGTCTGTCCTGTTGCCTTCTTAAACATTCGCGTGAAGTGGACGCTGCTATAGCCCGTGAGATTGGCTAAATCGGCGATCGCGATCTTGGTTGTATCATGGGCTTCGATATATTCTTGCACTTTTACTAGAAGATGTGTGGGTAACTTGCCGACTTTGGGTATCTTAATTTTTGACACTGCATAGCTGTTTACTAAATGCACGGCTAGCACGTTCATCACCGATTCGAGAAACAGTTTGTTGGAAACACCATGTAACAATCGGTCGGTTCGGACAGTTGCTGCTAACTGACGGATGAGCGGATCGTCTGAGATGTTAAACTCTAAAATTTCCAGCGATCGTCCCTCGGTAGTTTCAGGAATGCTGGTGGCAATAAATTCTGGTGCCAGGTAAAAATTGACTAATTCTCCCGCACGATCCAACGCCAAGCCGTGGGGTTGTCCACTGGGAACTACATAACACTGCCCTACCTGTACCTCTTGATGCTTGTGTCTTGCCGAAGCAGAATGCCACGAGGTGATTCCTTTTGCTCGCTCGAACGGCACTGTAATCTGATGAGTATGATGTTCGTGAGTATTAAACAAGTCTGGTTCTAAGCTGGCGTGGTGTAACCCGCTTTGTCGATCGAGTAAGAGATGATAGTGAACTGCCCCTCCTGCTTGGCGGGGCATCGCTGGCTTTCCCGTGCGCGAATCAATCAGCATAAAATCCTCGTAACGCTGTAGTTAATTAACTTCCCGATTCTGAAACAAGTCTCTTAGGCTTCATTATAAATTTGAAGATGATAAAAAACCTAAAACCTTGGCAAATGCATGAAAGACTTTAGCGGTATTTTTTTTGATAATCAAGCTATCAATCAATTTACTAGAAAAGGTTTTAGAGGTTAGTCACAATGGATTTATCTACTCAAAAAATTGCTATTGTCACAGGTGCATCGCGGGGAATCGGTCGCGCGATCGCCAAAAGGCTCTCATTAGACGGATTTGCAGTAGTGGTCAACTATGCCCACAATCGGGAGCAAGCCGAAGCGGTTGTTCGAGAGATTCATGGTGAAGGGGGAGATGCGATCGCCGTGCCAGGGGATGTTTCTAAGGCACAAGATGTGGAATCGCTGTTCGATTGGGCTGAAAAAACCTATGGCGGTGTGGATGTTTTAATCAATAACGCGGGCATTCAAACTCCAAAACCGATCGACATCGCCGATACAGACGACGAGTTATACGACAAGATATTCAACGTCAATACCCGTGGCACATTTCTCACGCTGCGACAAGCTGCTCGACGCTTGCGAGAGGGTGGACATATTGTGAACTTTTCAACCAGTGCTATTGGTCTGGCAATGCCAGGTTACGCTATCTATTCTGGCGCGAAAATTGCGGTGGAAATCTTTACCAATATTATGGCAAAGGAATTACGGGGACGGAATATTACCGTCAATGCGATCGCCCCTGGACCAACGGCAACCGACTTATTCTATCAAGGCAAATCCGCAGAATTGATTGAGAAGTTTGCCCATAAAGCACCCCTAGAGCGTTTGGGACAACCCGATGATATTGCCAGCGCAGTGGCATTCTTAGTCAGTCCCGAAGGCAGTTGGGTAAACGGTCAAATCCTCCGAGTTAATGGTGGAATTGTGTAATCTAAAAAACTTTTAAAACAATACAAAATTTAAGAAAAATGCAAATGTCTGACAAGTTGAATCCTGCCAGTAGAAGCACTAAACCTGTTTATCAGGATGTGAATCTTCTGATTGTTGTTAGTATTACCCTAATGGAACTTTTGGGAACAATGAGCATCAATCCTGTCTTACCTGGGATAGCTCGTGAATTTGAACTATCACCACAGCAGATTGGTTGGGTAACTACCGCGTTTGTTGTCCCCATTGCGGTCGGAGCTCCTATATGTGGTGTCCTGGCAGATCGCTTTGGTCGAAAAGCCATTCTAGTTCCGTCACTATTTCTATTTGCGATCGCAGGGGTTGCTTGCGCCTTTGCTCCCAATTTTCAAATCCTTTTGGTGTGGCGGTTTCTGCAAGGGGTTGGGGCAGCGAGTTTAGAGGCACTGGCACTGACGCTGATTTGCGATCTATATACTGGGAAGCAATTGACCGCAGCAATGGGATTTAATGCCAGCGCGATCGGAATGAGTTTGGCAGTGTATCCTTTGCTGGGCGGTGGATTGGCATCAATGGGGTGGCGAAAGGCATTTGCGTTGCCCTTAGTGGCTTTTCTCGTGGGGATGTGGTTGTGGCGATCGCTGCGACTGCCCGAACAGCAGCACTATTCAGATTTCGACTTCAAGCTTTACTTGAGACATATTTGGAGCAGTATTCGTCGCGGTCGGGTTGTTAAGCTGTTATTCATAATAATCGCGCTTTTTGTTCTCTTGTTTGGTGCTTACTTAACCTACATTCCTACCGTGGCAACGTCTCTCGGTGCCTCTGAGATCGAGATCGGGATCTTGTTGGCAAGCATGGCAGTGTTTTTTGCTTTAACTTCATCACAACTGGGGTTGTTGGCGCGATCGCTTTCTGAACTGACTCTCATCAAGATTTCCTTCTCGATCTACACATTGGCATTAGTCATAACACCTGCAATCGATCGCATCTGGATGTTATTCATTCCCAGCATCCTGTTTGGAATCGCACATGGAATTGTCTTTCCCACAACACAAGCACTCTTGGCGGAATTAGCTCCCAACCACAATCGGGCGGGTTTTATGGCAGTGGTGGCAATTGCAGTACCCCTAGGACAGGCACTAGGTCCAGTATTGGGAGGGTTAGCGTTTGGTGTCTGGGAAATTAGAGGAGTCTTTTACGCAGGTACGTTTTTAGCGATCGCAACTTTGGTTTTACTTAACTACTTGATACCTCGCACAAGATAGTCACATAACATCAAGGAGTTTCTATGACATATTTCCGCAAATCTTCCTGGCGTACTTGCTACGCCTTTGTTCTTTCCCTAACCTTTTGCCTGCTACAGCCTGCCTCCGCGCAGATAGCGTAAAGCTTAGTCGCAACGACCCCTGAAACTGCGCCAACCTTTCCCCATCGAGAACTACTAACTACTAACTACCGTACTAAAAAAAATTTACTCATCTAGTTGACTTAAAAATCAATTTTGGTTATGCTTAATTTATTGTTGATTTAAAAATCAATTTCAGAAGACTTTAAATCCTGAAATCTCAGTCCAGACAGGGTTTATAGCAAAAAGCATCGATTGAATTTTAACGGTAAGTAGAGCAACGATGAGCAAAGATAATCTCAGAGACAACAAACAAGCAATAGCAACAGCATTTCAACAACTGTTACATCAATATCGACAAGGAGAATCTAAAATAGCGACGAAAGAAGAAGAAGCAGAGAAAAATAAAAATAAACAACTATTAAATAAAACCATGGATTATACGGTTGATAATATTATCAACGGCATGGCTTCTTTACAACTAAGCTTTGGTACTGTGGTTGGTGAATTAACCGAAAACTTGACTGCTGAATCTGATAAATTAGAAGAACTTAAAAAGGCGATCGCCGTAGAAACAGAACATTTACAACAGTTAAATCAGGTTCGGTTAGTTGCCGATGCTCTCTATATTTTAGATCGAGAACATCAAGAAAAATTATCCTCGATTCAGGCTCAAACCAAAGAAGAAAAAGAAGTTTTAGAAAAGGAAATTTTGCAAACTAAAAAAGAATGGAGCAAAGAGCAAAAACAATTTGAAACGAAAATTGAAGAAGCAGCACAATTAATAATTAAACAAAGAGAAGCCGAACAAGCAGATTATCAATATGAATTAGAACGGCAAAGAACAATTGAAAATGACGAATATGAAGAAAATAAACGTTTACAAGCTAGGGAATTAACAGAGCAAGAAGCTTTAAAAAATAAAGATTGGTCGGAGCGAGAGAAATATCTAGCTGACCATAAAAAAGAATATTTAAAAAATAAAGAACAAATTGAAGGCTTTGAAACAAAACTAAAAGAAGAATATAATAAAGCCAAAGGTAATGCCATTAAAGAAGCTGATAGTAAATACAAAGTACAAGCAGAACTAAAAGAAAAAGAATGGCTGGCAAATCAACGGGGATATGAATTAAAAATAGAATCTTTAACAGCAGTAATTGAAAGACAAACTCAACAAATTGCCGAAATTACGGCTCAATTACAAGAAGTTAATACCCAAGCCCAGAACTTAGCCATGCAAGCATTTCAATAATCGATGACTAGTTAACAGCGAAGATTTAACAGTTACTTATTCCTTGTTTCTCATTTCTCATTTCTTAGTTAAATATTATGTCAATTAATTCTAAAAACACCAAAGCCGAAATCTTAGCAGCCTATAAAGAGCTAGAAAAACAAAAGAAAAGCTTAGAAGCTGAGATTAAGAAATCTCTCAAAAATAGTCCTGTAGTTAATCCAAATATTAGCCAAACGGCTGTAAAGAAAACAGTACCATTAATAAACAAAAATAGTACTAGAGATATTGCCGATACCATTCATTCTTTAGCACAAATTCAAACTAATTTTGGTGGAGCGGTCAGTAATTTATCAGAACAATTGATTGCCGAAGCGAGTCAATTAGAAACGATAAAAAATGCGATCGCAACCGAAAAATTAGAATTAGAAGAGCTACATCAATTGACAAAAGTTGAGGAGTCAATCCTCGATAAATTAATCGAGCAATATCAAGTTAATGCCAAAAGATTTGCCGAACAATTAAGTCAACAAGAAGAAAGCGATCGCCAAGAAATCGAAACTTTAAAACAAGCTTGGCTCAAAGAACAAGAAACACATACTTTATTTGTTAAAACTAGAAATGAAGACTATCGCAAAGCTCAGCAACGAGAAAAAGAAGAGTATGAATACAATCTAGATTTAGCCAGAGATTTAGATGAAGAAGAATACGAACAAGAGAAAAAGCAGAGACAACAAGAATTAGAATCAACTCGTCAAACATTAGAAAAACAATGGCAGGAAAAAGAAGCAGAAATTGCCCAACAAGAACGAGAATATAGAGAAGCTCGAGAAAAAGTAGCAGCTTTTGAAGAACAGTTACGGGCAAAAATTAAGCGAGGCAAAGAAGAAGGGCAAGGTATTGGTGCTTATCAAGCAAGAGTTAAAGGCGATCTAAGAGCTAAAGAAATTGAAGGGGAAACTCGCAACTATCAGCTAAAAATTGAAGCTTTAGAACAGACAATTAAACAGCAAGAAAATCGAATCAATAAACTTGCTCAACAGCTAGACGCTTCTTTACAACAGGTACAAGATTTAGCAGTCAAAGCAATTGAAGGTACATCTAATCGTAACTCCTTTGAAGCCATGAAAGCGATCGCGATGGAACAAGCCAAAACTCAACAAAAAGGCAAATAAATATCGCAGTACGTTCATTGGTTAGGACAAGTCTACTTAATTATTCGTAAGTAATGATTAATGAGTAATAAGTAATAACTGTCCTAACAAAGAGTGTGTATTGTTATAACTCATAGAAATCAAATATCAGATTTTCTAGGGTGTGTAGAGATAGATTATATTTATCTCTACTTTCTTGTATCTTGTTCAGGAAAATAGCCAACAGCTAAAAACTAACAGTTTTTTATGCTGATTCAGAACGGACATCTCACGAGTCTGAGGTCTTTTTGTCAACTGTGTCCTCATCCAAAGCTTTTTGCAAAGTCTGTCTAACAAATTCCTGCCAATTTTTTTTTTGCTTTAGCTTGGTTTTCAATGACAAAGGCATCCTGACGTTGACTTGCTCGGTACAGGCTTCTTCTCGATCGGTTTTAAAACCATGCTTGTACAAATTTGGATTTCCCTTATAATTTGCCATAAATTAATTGGTTAACACATTGTTCGTGTATAATAATTGTAATTGGCGATCGCCCATTTCCGTGACAAGAATTAACGATCGCTCCAATAATACGTTCACACGCAGTTAACGATGAACAATCTTAGTATATCCCAACCAATCAACCGTCTTCTATCCTCGGAACAAATCGAGGCTATCCTGTGTACCCTGCTAATCAACTGCCCCGTGCGTATCCTAAGAGTTATCGCTCGTACTGGCAAGTTCGCCCAATCCGTCTCCTGGGTCTACATCGAAAACGAAATCACCGAGCAGCGTAGTAGTACGTTCATCTCCTTTGCCGATCTAGAAGAAGCCTTTTGGGCTTGGCTGGAGACGGTAAAGCTGCTAGCATTGGCAGTCTGGCAGAGAATCGGAATCTCCAAGGCAGTTTGGGCGATTGTGCCAGTCGGAGCCAAGGTACATCATCGGCAGTTGGGCTGGTGCCGAGTAGTAGAAAAAGACCTGAGCCAATCTCAGCACTTGCCCCGCTTTTGGGTCGAAATCGACGATAGACTGGAGAAAGTAGACCCCTGCCAAGTATACTATCTTAACTAGATTGACAGTTCAGGAAACAGCAGAATCCATAGTAGTTTCTTCCAGATTTTTGTCAGAGAAAAAGAAGCTAGTAATAATATGGGACAGCAAACCTACTGGCCCAAAGAAAAGACAGAAAATCAGAGAATGAATTGTCCAGATCTGCTTTTCTTGACCTTGCCAATAGATCCACCTGCCGATAAATAAATCCATAACCAAAAAGTGAACCCATCCCGCACCTGCCGAACCTTCTAGAGAGAAAAAAGCAGCGATATCTTGCAGGTTAGGATTAGCGAGAGTAGAAAATAGTTCGGGATCGAAGCTGGCAGCTAGATAATAGATATATAAGCCGATCAAAGGTAAAAAAGGTAGATAAGAACCCATGACTTTTTTGGTAACTCCCCAATTAGGCAGTAAAATCATTAAAGTCCAAAAGGGCAGAATGTATAAATTAGCGAGATCGAACAGGCGATCGAAAGTCATAATTTGCAAGCTGGAATTTTGAACAATACTTGCATTATAGATATTTACTTATTTCCCTGCTCTTAAAGATTGAAGCTCGATTCTGGGTAGATAATAGAAATATGAACCTCAAAGCACTATTGTTTCTCGTTCCTTGTTACCTACTGGTAAATACTAATCTAGTTCGCGCTCAAGTAATTGAGGACAATACTCTCTCTACCGAAGTCACTACCGAAAACAATCGCGACTTTACAGTTAATGCGGGAGAGCAACGAGGCAATAATTTATTTCATAGTTTTCGGGAATTTTCCGTACCTAGTAATGGTTCGGTATTTTTCGATAATGCCGTCACGATTCAAACTGCCAAGTTCTCAATAGCAATCAGGCTATTGTTCCGCACTAGTTCAGTAGTCAACTTATGCAAAAAATCGGTACGAGCATCCTTAATTTTGGCGTGTATTCGAGCTACTTTAAGTCTCGCTTTATATCGGTTACTAGAGCCTTTGGTTTTCCGACTCAGTTCCTTTTGCGCGATCTTAAGCTTTTGATACAGCTTATTAAAATGCTTTGGATTGGCTATCTTTTCTCCGTCACTGGTAGTCAGCAGACTAGAGATCCCAACGTCCTCAAATGAAGCAACTCCTGTAACCGTAATGGTAAGAGGAATTATGGAGCGGATTTTTGAAGCCAAAGCGTTAGATCGATTGCTTGAAAGCCATGGGGTGAAGCAATACACGAGAGAATTGCTATTTTCCAATAACGTTTTTCAGCTTTACCTAAGATCTTGCACCTAATTAGAGAAAAATTAAAACCAAGTTCATTTAACCAAGGTCTAACTGTATAGAGAACAAACTAAAATTCCCTATTCATAATCACTCCAGCCACTACATAACACATCAATTTTTCTTGGTGCAAGATCTGAGCCTTCCACTAGCGGCGATCGCCACTAGCCATAGTAGAAAGAAACACAAGCAATCCACCGTACACTATTACTTGTACCGTGACAGTTAAGACCGTCTTGACAATGGTGCGCTTGCGCCCGAATCTGAGCCTGGTTCTGGAGGTAAATGGTCATAGTATTGGTGAAGTGGATTCTCACTATCCCGTTTAAGAGATTAGATTAAATGCCACCTCCAGGTCATGGTACTTCTTAAGTCTAACTCTTGCATAAAGTGTTAAAGATGAAAAAGTCACAAAAGCCTAGAAAAAAAGCATCTCATCCAGAATTATCAGCCATCAACCCCAATGCTGCCGGGATTGATATTGGTGCAGATCGACATTGGGTTAGCGTCCCAGAAGGAAGGGATGATGAACATGTCAGGAGTTTTAGTTGCTTTACTGGGGATTTATACCAAATGGCAGATTGGCTTGCTCAGTGCAAAGTAGAGACAGTAGCCATGGAATCGACTGGAGTTTATTGGTTGCCCGTATTCCAGGTGCTTGAAAGTCGCGGTTTTGAGGTCAAATTAGTTAATGCTCATCACGTCAAAACTGTTCCAGGACGAAAGAGTGATGTTTTAGATTGTCAATGGTTACAACAATTACACAGTTATGGCTTGTTAGCAGGTTCTTTTCGACCAGAAGACCTTTCTTTGTGTTTTACGCAGTTACATCCGACAACGAGATAATCTCATCAAAAGTAGTTGTGTTCATATTCAACGAATGCAAAAAGCCCTCACAGAGATGAATCTACAACTACATCGAGTGATTAGTGACATTACTGGTAAAACTGGGATGGCAATTATCACCGCAATTTTAGCAGGAGAACGTGACCCTAACAAGTTAGCATCTTTAAGAGATGGTCGAATTAAGGCAAGTTGTCACGATATCGCTGCTGCCTTGACAGGAAATTATCGACCCGAATTGTTATTTATTCTCTCTCAAGAGTTACAACTTTACGAAAGTTATCAAGCCCAAATTACTGCTATTGATGCTCAAATTGAGCAATGTTTAGCTAATTTTGCCCAGCGAGTTGATTTAGCTGCCCAACCTTTGCCTAAACCCAAGCGTCGAGGAAAAAAGCAGCCAGGGAATGCTCCTCAATTTGACTTACGCACCCATCTTTACCGTCTCAGTGGCGTAGATTTTACTCAAGTTGATGGAATAGGAGCTTTAACTGTTTTAGTTCTTTTGTCTGAATTAGGTTTAGACTCTTCTCGATTTCCCACAGTTAAACATTTTACTTCAGGGCTCGGTTTATGTCCTGGTAGTCGCATTACTGGTGGTAAAGTCAAAAGTTCTCAAACTCGTCATGTTGTTAATCGCGCAGCCAATGCCTTTCGCCTGGCAGCACAAACCCTTTCTCGCAGCCATTCGGCTTTGGGTGCTTATTATCGGCGAATGCGAAGTCGCTTAGGTGGACCTCAAGCTATCACTGCTACTGCACATAAATTAGCTCGCATTTTTTATCGTCTTTGGACGACTGGTGATACTTACATAGATCCTGGTGTCGATGCTTATGAACAAAAGTATCGCCAACGCACCCTTTCATATCTTGAGCAAAAGGCTCAGGCTCTTGGTTTTGTCCTTGTTCCCCATTCCTCCAAGAGCGAATGTGTTTCTTAAGAGTGAAACCGAAAACTGGAGAAACTTTATGGTATTTAATTCCCAGAGTTAATACCAACTGGCTGAATCTGGTTTATCAACAATCTTAAACATAAACGTTTGTCAAAAATGCTCATATAACTCAAACACTTATCTCGCTCCGTTATTGACACAGGCTGAATAATAGAACTGGAAAGAGATACAGCTTATTTTCAGATATTGTGGGTCGAGAAAGATAATTTCAGTTTAGTTTCAGTTAATTTGGTCTCAGTTTCAGATAATGTGGGTCGAAGCGAAATTATAGTTTCATTTAATGTGGGCTGAAAACGGCGATGATTTCAGGTCGGAGTGATTATAATTTCAGTCCGTTACAATTACCTTGCTCGTAACAATCGCAAAACATTTTGTTATTCCAAGTCGATTGAAATGCTTGAGGTTTCTGTTCGACTGCTAACTTACTATCTTAAACATCGGATGATACCTATTTTTTAAACTATCATCTTTTAATTGTGCAACGCCTTGCAAGCCGTTATATCTAGATCGAATTCGTCTAGTAGAGACGAAGACGGATTTGTAATTGTGATGCGACTGCACTGAGATAACTTAAGTCGTTTACTGCATCGGTAGGTAGCAGACAAGCAGCGATCGCAGCTTGAACAATCTTTTCAGCATCGATGCGACCCAACACGTATTCGGAAGTTAATTGCATCGCACCTGGGATGCCTTGTGTTTTAAGTTGACCTCGCCGTGCCATAATCACGAGGTCACTCGGAGCAATTTGACGAACTAAAGTTTGACAAATCGTATTGGAATTATAAAAAATTGGGTTGGCTTGAGATACAGACGGAACAATGATTGTAAAAGCTATTGTAACTAAACTAGTCAAGAGGAAGCGGTTCATAAATGTTCTCCTAAACTTTTATCGATTTAATTAATATTGTTAAAATTTGCTAAAGTTTGAGAGTAATTTTTACCTATAATTTCATAACTAATTCAAATCTTACAGTCTCTAATATTAGGTTCGGATGAATAGTTAAAATTAGGTAGATGAAGTAGCAAGTAGCGAGTAGCCCCCATTCGAGGGTAAAGTAGTTCTTCAGCTTGAGGTAAGATCGGGTTCATCAGATTAGTTCTCTTGTCTTACTAGAGAACTAAGATAGCAAATTTATCCTACTTGTTACTTCATATATGCCCAAAAAAGAAAGTGAACTAGAACGAGAGCAACGAGCAGAACGGATTCAAACCACAATTGCTCTGTTACAGGCGCAAAAGTCGGAAATTGAAGCTGCTGGTGTTGTCGCACCGCCTGGCTGTTAGATCGCACGATATCAAGCCTGCATGAGCGAAACATCGTTATTGGTATTATCAACTTAAGGCGAATGCCGCCATTTTCCCAAAAACCAAGTCAGAGAATGAATATTCCCAGTTTCAACATTTAGGAAAAGCAGGAAGTCAAGCACACATAGATGGAGTTTTAGCCGTAGTTAGACGAGTCCAAATTGATGAATTGACGCTTTGCCATAGATGGACTAAACGACAGTTGGTCAGATTTATATAGTAATGAAGAAAAAGTTGGTCACCGAGTTGAATAAATTCCCCTTACTTCGGAGTTTTTATTAATCTTTGATCTTAGTTCTCTTCCTTTAATAGAGAACTAGCTGCCATTCCCTCTGCACAACAACTTCAGCTATTCATACTCCCATCAACTTTTTTTGGTGCAAGATCTGAGTTAAGAAACTCTGCCACCAAGCGGGTCGATGGGTCTTTTTAGCGGGCTCGCGGTTGGTTTTTCGGGACATGGCGTTGGTAAAATCGCTTTTTACTGATTATTTTGCCATCAAGCCCCTGATTGTTTT
>JASJEI010000278.1 GCA_030064795.1 Pleurocapsa sp. MO_226.B13
AAAAAGTCCCAAGCATCGTGCAACCTTCTAATGTTGGTTTGCAGCACTTGAGACGGTACGGATTTTAGCCAGGGAAATTTCTTCTTGGCTAAGGGGAGGTTATTTTGTTGCTGGTGATATCCAGGAAAAGGATAATCCGCAGCCATTATGTATTCTGATTCCAAACTGCATCTATCAATTGGACATTTTCTACTAGAGATCCAATCTCGCAGCTCTCTCAACGCATATTTATAACTGACGCGCAGCGTTTCAAGCCACTCATCGAGTAGCTCTACTTGCTGTGCATCTGGATATAATCTATAGCGATAATTGAGAATCATGAAAACCGATATTACCTATTTCCGAATATATTACCATGATGTAGCGCGACTGGTAAATTGTATAGCTGCGAGGCATCGAACCTCTTGATCTACTTGAGGGGTCCGTGCCGGGAGGGGGCTTGAAAACAAAGTTAGTCAATCAGGGTAGCACAACCAGGGTCTTATTAAGCCCCCTTCCCGCCCGAGGCTAAATTAGTTTCTCCGTTAACACTCCGAAATAATTATAGTCGCGGGACTTACTGCCCCTCAAACTCCCCAAAAGTTAAAGTTTTCTACACTTAATAAATGATTGACTGTTTCACGAGCTGCTGCACGAAATATTTTAGAGTAATCAAAGAGAAACATCGAGAAAGTGTTTCACCTATACAGTTATCTAACCCCGATTATTTAGCTGATTGATTCAAACGCGATCGCCGCGAAAAAATTTGGCTTGAGGAATTTGAGAGCGATCGGCTTTAAATTTTATGGGAATTATTAACCAATAGCAAATGACAAATAACCATAGGTTATATTAACGTATGTTGTCATCAGTTCGAGTCGTGTCTTTATCAAGAAGAAAGTTTTTCTCATTGGCAGGCATTGGTGTAGGTGGGGCAGTTTTGGCTACGCCTCTGAAGAATTTGTATACTAATCTGGTTCAGGGAAAACTAGCTTTTGCCGATAAGATTGGTTCTCTTGTTAGCGATCCTCAAGGAATTTTAGATTTACCCGCAGGATTTGAGTATAAGATTATCTCCACTGTGGGAGAAACTATGGATGACGGTAATCTCGTACCAAATAACCACGATGGGATGGCTGCCTTTGCAGGAGAAAACGGACAAATAATTTTAGTTAGAAATCACGAGATTCATCCCCTACAGGCAGTTAATAATTTGGCTGCCGATCTGCCTCAATACGATCGCAGTTGTTCTGGAGGGACAACTACATTAGTAGTAGATCGCGATCGCAATTTAACCAAGCATTATCTTTCTTTAGCTGGAACCAATCGCAACTGTGCGGGGGGAACAACTCCTTGGGGTTCCTGGATTAGCTGCGAAGAAGAGACTTCTACACCCTATCCACCACCAGGATACACCAAAGAACAGGTATATCCTCACTGGGGAAAAGTGGAGCAAAAACACGGCTATAATTTTGAAGTCCCAGCATTGGGGGGATTAGCCGAACCAATTCCCCTAGTAGCAATGGGTAGATTTCGCCATGAAGCGATCGCCACCGATCCCAAAACCGGCTATATTTATCAAACTGAAGACCAAATAGATAGTTGTATTTATCGCTTTCGTCCCCAACAACCAGGCAATCTCCGCGCTGGAGGAACTTTAGAAGCTTTAGTAATTGCTAATGCACCTCGAATAGATACTAGTATCAATTTTCCCGTGGGCAAACCCCAACAAGTAACCTGGGTAGGACTAGAAGATGTCGATCCAGAACACGATACTCTCCGTTATGAAGCCCAAACCAAAGGCGCAGCCGTCTTTAAAAGAGGAGAGGGGATGTGTTACGCCAATGGGGAATTGTATTGGACGGCTACCAATGGTGGTGCAGCAGGAGTAGGACAAATCTTTCGTTACAATCTTGCCCAAGATACCATAGAGCTATTTGTAGAATCTCCTGGTTATAATGTTTTGGACTATCCTGATAATTTAACCTTAGCTCCCTTTGGCGATTTGATTGTTTGCGAAGATGGTAAAGATGAACAATTTCTAGTTGGCATTACTCCTCAAGGTAAATACTATAAATTGGCTCGTAATGCTTTGAATAATAGTGAATTTGCAGGAATTTGCTTTTCGCCTGACGGTAGAACTATGTTTGTCAATATCTATAACCCAGGAATAACCCTAGCTATTTGGGGATATTGAAAAGGAACAAGGAAGGAGGAAGATCCTACAGGGTATAATTTCAAGATTTGAGTAATTAAGTCGAGATCGAATCTTGTAACAGCTAATGCTAAGACTAAGCCCCAAATTCCTCCACTTTATTGCTTGCTTCGATAGTTAGTCGGTATAAATTTTCGGCTCTGATAGCGAATAGGTAAATAACCTGCTTTGTCGATCAGAGCTTGACCTTCTTGGGATAGTAGTAAATTAACATAGGCTCTGCCTGCCAATTCGTCGATTTCTCCGTCCTCTCTTAAAATCACGAAAATGCGTCGAATTAGAGGATAGCTCCCATCTAAGATTGCTTGTTTGTTGATTTGTTTGGCATCCTTTAGGGGATGGATATATTGCTGCGAGCCTCTTTTTGCCAGACCAATAGGACGAATAGTACTTTGATTGACTACTAAAGGTTGCGCTCCATAACCAATTGCACCTGGAGTTTGAGCTACTTTACGTACTGCACTGGTGGTATCTCTAACCACTCGAACCCGATCGCCGAATTTTTTTTGAGAACTAGGCATTCCTTGTAAAAGAAAACTTGTAGAGGCTTCGGCATCGGACTCTTGACTTACAGGCACAATGGGTAAGTCTGGCCCGCCAAGCTGTTGCCAATTAGTCAATTGACCGCTATAAATTTGTTCTACTTGTTCGAGGGATAGTCCAGGAAGATCGAGATTGGGGTTAACGTAAAAAGCGATCGCGCTGGTAGCTACAGGAACTTGCTTGAGTTTGAAACCTCGAGAACTAGCTAAATCGTATTCGGACTGTTTGAGAGGACGAAAAGATTCGGCAAAACTAATTGTCCCATCAATCAGCATTTGAATTCCCGCACTAGAATCAGGGGCAACAATCAAGGGGTCTTCATAGGTGAGTTGAAACTGAGGTTGTGCCTGAGTGATTTTAGCTAAGGTAGCTTGAGAACGAATTCCTGCTGATGCCATTGCACCACCATAGTAAAATACCCCTTGAGGAACATCGGTTACTTCTTCTAGAGACTCTCTTAGTTGTAATCCGCTATCGTAAACTCGGTCTTGTTGCTTGGTTGATGTGGATTCGGTTTCAGTTATCAGATCTTCAGTTTCTTGTTGAAGAAGAGTCGAATTTTTACGCCACAACCAACCCAATACTCCACTCATTAACAATAATAAGAGCAAGGGAAAACTCGACCATGCAGCTGATGGTACTTTAGTTTTGTTGTCCAGATTAAAAGGGCGTTTGCAGCGGATACAATTACTAACAACAA
Organism: Pleurocapsa sp. MO_226.B13; assembly: GCA_030064795.1. The sequence continues at coordinate 3,438 of JASJEI010000278.1, forward strand.
GAGGATTTTCAGTATAACCACAATGAGAACAGCGTTTGGTTCGACTACCACTCGTATGTTTTATTTTGGGAAAATTCATCGTCTCATTATTGGGTAAAAACAAGATCTTTACTCCATTTTTTTAAAGTGAGTTATGTAAAAGAAAATAATCGCCCAAATAATTCTGGTACTGCTCTGAAAAATAAAAAGCCATAAAAGATTGTTCCTAAAATAACTACAACCTCTCTCCAGAGCGGAGGTTTTAATTCCACTGGTAGATATTTACGGTTTACGTACAAAGTATGTAAACCAATAATCGCCATATTTAATCCCGCTATGTTCGCGCCGATCAAAATCAAAAACAGGGGATTTACTTCTAAGAACAAAATCAAAGCTCCAGATAGCGAAAAAACTGCAAAAACGCTGTAATAAATCGTACGAACATCCCCTGGAGATCTATCTTCACTATTGCTGCTACTCGACCAAATGATGTCAGTCACCATCCGCACAAAGGCATCGGTAACGCCAAGTTGAGTACTAAACAAAATCCAAAAACCGATTAGGAGGGTAATATTCCACAAGAATTCTTGTCCCGTAGCCAAAATCATGTATTGAGCCTGATAAACAGCTATACCATATTGATTGACAAATTCAGTGCCAAAAGGAACAAACTGCAAAGTTATCAGTACGGGTAAGATTGTTCCCGCAAAACAACCAACTCCCCAGATTAAATATTGGTCAACGTCTACAAATTTCCACCAATCCCGCCATTTTTTTCTATTTTCAGGCGTGATCGCAAATACTCGACCAGTTTTCATTAAGGATAATCTGCGTCCCCCTACCAGCGCGGGAATATAACCGACAACTTGACCCATGCCAATTCCTTTGTCGCGGTACCAATTGCTAATTGCCCCATTGATTACGCCACCAGCCCCCGCATCAGAGACAAAGGCACAAATCAGCAACCAGTCCAAACCAGGAGTAATTACACCAAAATTGGTCAGTCCAATTGCTGCTATATTGTAGGTTTGAGGTTCGGTATAAAATGTGACAATCAATCCCAAAAACAGTAAGATCGCCACTACTAAAAACCACTGAATATTTTCTAGGGTTCGCTCGATCTTATCGCCAAAGCTAATTACTATGGCGATCGCCAAAAACCAAACCAGACCAAAAATTCTAATTAAATAAGCGTGTTCTGCCTCTGGCATATCACCGATAAAGACTGCTGTAAGTGCGGTTGCTGCTGCCGATACCCAACCAGGCCAGATTAACTGAAAAAAAGCGAGGGTAATGTAAGCAGTAGCCCAAAATTGAGAACCAGGAGCGGTACGCATAAAACCCGTATAGATCGGCTCTCCCGTGTACATGGTATAGCGGATCGATTCGGTATTAATGATTACCTGTAAAATAATTGAAACAGGAATTAACCAAAGGACAAAACCGCCATAGCGAGCCGTTACCGCAGGGCCTAAAAGCCATTCACTACTACCAATCGATGTGCCAAGTAAGATTGCTCCTGGCCCAATTGTGGTCAAGATGTTGCGCCAAGTAAACTCTGGCGGTTCGGGCAACTCCTCAACTTCCCAAGCAGGGAGATTTCCGGCCGATATTCTCGTCGGAGTCTCTGTTGGTTCTCGATCGCTGATATAAGGCGAACTAGATTGAGATAGACCAAAGAGAGATATACATAGATAAACTAAATAACCGACAACGATCGCCACCGCCAGCCAACCATACAACCCATACCAAAAAGTAGACCGCGTCACAACAATTAGACCCTCTTGGAGTATCTGCGCCATCGAACCAGCCAAGAAAGCTGTCAAGGCCGCTAAAACTCCATATTTTTGAGATGGTGCTTGAAAGCTATGCATTATTTTTTGCTCGATAACTTTTTAATTACCTCGATTTACGAGAGTTTAGCTGGGTCTTTCCCAGTACCAAAGAAACCAAAAAACCAGATATTTAGTCTAAGATCTGTTTAGTCTATTTTTTACTTCATTAAAATCAAATATTTGTAAAAAAAAATACACTGTCTTAAAACTACCATATTTAAACTATTTGACGTCTATAAATTCGAGGGTTCGATTAGCTGAATAGTTACATAAACATTGAAGATTAAAAAATAGTTATTCAAAGATTAATCAAAAGTTATTTTGTTTATCTAAGCAGAGACAATAGGTGTAATCAAAATATTTTACTTAAAAAGTCAGTCGCTGACTCCACCTAGACAAAAGTAAACGAGATTTTCTCGCTCCCTCGCAGATAACTACAGTGCTAGTTACTAGTCGCTATAGATTTAAATATATAATCAACAAATCTCGCGCGCCATTAAGGAGATAATTACCAGAGAGCGATAACAGTTACAGCAAATTTCAGCTCGATAAACTCAATTTTTACTTGCTACTTGTTTATCCTCGAAGAGGGCTACTCCTTGCTTCCTACTCCTTACTTTCACCCCCTAATAGAGTTGAGGGATTTTCTCGATCTTACTTTGGTTAGATGAAGAGTTTTCATAATTATTATGCAATAAAGATATATTAGCAATCGTCAGAGAGATGACTTGGTTATATACTTATGGCGATCGCTTTATACTAGCCAGGTTGGAACGGTTAGAGAAGATGACTGAAGGAAAAGGGCTTATCTGTATCCGAAGTTTCAACCGTGCAATTACAATTAGTTTAATTCCAGAATGCTGGCTAAAATTATCAGTTTTTTTATAGATTGAGATCGGGGTGAATACAAGCAATGGAAACCACTTTAGAATTGCGCTGGTTTGTCAAAGGAATACCACCAGCAGTCGTGCGACGTTGGTTTAGACTTGAGTGTCCGGGAAAATGGTTAGAACCATCAGAATCGAGACAAGATTGGTATGCTCATCGACTACAAGAATATTTAGACAAATTTAGAAAGTTGTCGTCTCGTGTCTTAAGTCGCGAAGAAGTTAACCTCAAATCGCGCCAGGGAAATCTTGAATTAAAATTAAGACAACAAGAGTTTGGTTTGCATCGGTTTGGTCATCAAAAAAACTTCTCTAGTTGTGAAGGTAAAGTCGAACAGTGGTGTAAATTTGGCGAATCAGAATTAAAAAATACTATATCTACTCATAGTTCATCGCTCAAAACAGATTGGGTTAGCGTTGACAAAGAACGAGAGCAAAAAATAGAACGGGGTGTAGCCAGCGAACTTACTAGTCTCAAAATTAATAATGAATCTTGGTGGACTATTGCATTTGAAATGACTCAAAACGATCCCGCTCGACTAGAAGATAGTTGTTTTAAACAAGTAGTCGAAACAGCCTGTCAGAGTTACTATGGCCCTAAATTATCGGCTGCTAATTCCTACGGCTATAGTCGTTGGCTGCTGGAGTTTGAACCCCAAAGTTATAGCCAGACGAAATTAGGTTAAAAAATAGGTGTATATTGCAGTTAAAACTGTTACCGCACAAATTATCGAATCAGTTCTAGCTATAGGTTTGGATGACCTAGAATTCAGCTTGATTCGACATAGTTACATCTTGCAAATTTGACGATGCTACAATTTCAGAATCAGATCCAGGTGCGATCGCAAATTTTCTCACCAGCACCAGATAGAGTGGTTACTCCTGCAATTGCCCAGCACCGCATTTCGCTTCACATTGCCAATCAAGATTATTTAGAAAGACGACTAGATGGGGGAAAACTAAAATCTTCTCCCATGAGTCCTGGTTTATTTAACTTTATCCCCGCACATCGAGAGCTAGAAGCACTATGGCAAGCTGAAATTGAATTACTGTCCATCTATCTTCCTCCGACATTATTAGAGCGTACCGTCATTGAAAACAGCGATCGCGATTTCTCTAATATTGAACTAATCGATCGCCTTGCCATCCGCGATCCTTTTCTAGAACAATTAGCCTATGCTTTTAAAAACGAGTTAGATAATGAGACGGGCGATCGTCTTTACCTGGAATCTCTACAAACAATGTTGTGCGCCCATTTACTGCGCCATCACTGTTCTACCACAATAGTTACCACTGAGGTTTCAGGAGGATTGCCTTCATCAAAGCTGCGTCAGGTTATTGACTATATTCAGTCCAATCTAGAACGCGATCTGAGTTTAGCTCAGTTGGCTCAAGTAGCTCATGTCAGTTCCGATCATTTTGGAAAACTTTTCAAGCAAAGTATAGGAGTAACTCCGCACCAATATGTACTTAAGTGTCGTATCGAACGAGCCAAGAAATTATTGAGCGACAAAAAACTTACCTTAACTGAGATTAGTTTGGCAACAGGTTTTTGTCATCAGAGCCATTTCACTAATGCTTTTCGTCGTTATACAACCCTTACCCCGCGTCAGTATCGCGATCGCCTGTGAGTAGTGAGTAAAGAATAGTTCAATTGGTTTTTGATAACTTCGCGAGATTTTGCAATTTATCGAGCTTATTTGCAAGATTTGGCTGTAGCAGCCAACCTATATTACCTAGTGTAGATTTACACGGGTAAAAACTATGAATTTATTCAAGAGACGACAGTTCCTACGCTTATTTGGTTTGGCTAGTGGAGCGTCTTTACTATCTATTGCCAACCACACCGCTTTGGGTAAAACTTCTTTATCAATGACTCAATTGGCACAAACACCAGTTGACGATCCATTTAAAGCTTACACAGAACGGGCAGAAGCTGCTTTAGCAGAAGAGTTTCAAGGAATTACTACAGATGGGCAGATTATACCCAATCTCTACTCAATCGAACCTACAGGAAAATCTACCGAATCTATTAGACGTGCAGCAGACTCTCTTATCGCCTCGTTAAATAGTCAACAACAAAGAATGGCTCTATTTCCCATTGATAGTAACGAATGGCGAAACTGGAGTAATATACATCGCTACCCCCGCAACGGTGTTTCCTTACAGGAAATGACGCAACCGCAGAAACAACTGGCATTTAATTTATTAAAAGTCAGTCTGAGTGCTAAAGGCTTTGAGACAGCCAGGAACATTATGATTCTCAACGAGGTTTTGGGAGAGCTTACTAATAAACCTGCTGAATACGGACAAGAATTGTATTGGTTTAGTTTCATGGGACAACCTTCAGCAACAGAACCTTGGGGATGGCAATTTGAAGGACATCATTTAACCATTAACTACTTTGTTTTAGGCGATCGCGTAGTGATGACACCGACTTTTATGGGTTCAGAACCCGTAAGGGCAACAGAGGGCAAATATGCAGGAACTCACGTGTTTGAGTCTGAAGAACGTAAAGGACTTGCCACAATTCGCGCTTTGAACGGCGAACAACAAGAAAAAGCAATTCTTAGCCGAAACATTCCCGAAGATATCTTTATTTCAGCCTTTAGAGATAATTTTGAGATGCGATACGAGGGAATTTCTTTTTCAGAACTAATGAACCCCCAACAGGAACTGCTACTGGACTTGATTGGAGAATATGTAGACAATATTCGCCATTCTCACGCTGAAGTAAAGATGGATGAAGTACGTCAGCATTTAGAAAACACTTATTTTACTTGGATGGGAGGCTTAGAAGATAATAGCGTCTTCTATTATCGAATTCACTCCCCTGTAGTTTTAATTGAATTCGATCATCAAGCTGGACAGGCTTTGGGTAATTCAGAACCATCGCGCAATCATATTCATACTGTTGTTAGAACTCCTAATGGTAATGATTATGGTAAAGATTTGCTACGCCAACATTATCAGCAGTCTAATCATTCTCATTTCCATTAAGGATAACGGACTAAAAAGTTGATAGTATTTCTTATTTTCAGTTATTGTAGGTCGAAAATTATAATTTCAGTAAAATAAGCAAAACAATCGCGACTTAAATTTATGTCAAAATTATGTCAAAAAAATTGGTGTTAATGGATCACGACGGTGCAATTGATGATTTTTTGTCCTTGATGCTGTTAATGACCATGACAGAAATAGAGCCAATAGGAATAGTTGTCACCCCTGCTGATTGTTATATCAATGCTGCGGTTCGAGTTAGTCGTAAAATACTAGATCTAATGGGACGTTCGCAGATATCTGTCGCCCAAAGTACTGTTAGAGGTTTAAATCCTTTTCCCCCTGATTTTCGTCGCGACTGTACAATTATCGATCATTTTCCGATTCTTAACGAGCGAGAGCAACTTCAGACACCCCTAGCAACAAGAACGGGACAAGAATTTATCGTCGAGCAATTACAAGCTGCATCCGAACCTGTAACTCTGTTGTTGACTGGTCCGTTAACTACATTAGCAGCAGCGATCGCCTCCGAACCAACAATAGTCAATCAAATTGCCGAACTTGTCTGGATGGGAGGAGCTTTAAATGTACCGGGAAACGTAGAAAAAGCCTTTGCCCTAGAGCATGATGGTTCGGCAGAATGGAATGTTTTTTGGGATTATCTTGCAGCCAAGTATATTTGGGATACTCAGATTCCCATTACCCTCTGTCCCCTCGATCTTACTAATAGTGTCCCTGTAACTCCAGAGTTTATTCGTCGGTTGACCAAACAACGTCACTATCCCCTTTCAGATTTAGTCGGAATGTGTTACGCTCTAGCAATTCCCCAAAATTATTACTGCTGGGATATTTTAGCAACCGCTTATTTAGCTAGACCCGAACTTTATCAAACAGTCGAACGAGAAACAGATATTGTGATTTCTGGTGCGAGTCAAGGAAGAACTATTTTTCAAGCTGGGGGAAAATCAATCAAAGTGATGACTCAGGTAGACAAAGAAAGTTTTTATGATTATTTACTACAGCAGTTTGCGATCGCCCTTAGTTAAATTACTAATAAAGCGATAATTACCATCGAAGCGATCGCCCTTGGCGATCGCCATTTCTAATAGTTTGGTCATTTTTAGAGATTCTTTTTTGGCAAGGTAATGATACCAGTTCTCAAAAGTCATTGGAGACTTAGTTTTAATTCAAAATTCAAAATTCAAAAACTAAACATAGTAGGGGTTTGAAGAATTTTAATTAATAAAAAATAATTTGCTATCTTTCTAGCTAGTTTCGAGAAATGGTATGAATAGTTTTTTTGATCGATATATCCGTAAAGATTTTAGCTATTTTTGTCTGCTGTATTAAAAGCGATCGCGTTGAAGATGAACAATCACAGTTTTTTTAATTAATCTAATCGTAAAAATTCCAATGAATCGTAGAGACGTAATATATTACGTCTCTACAGGGTTTGACAATTTGGCAGATAAACGTCTTCTGGAAACATAATGTGGTGTCTAATGCGATCGCTCTACACTCATAAAAGCGATCGCAAGTAAGATCAAGAAAATAAGTTCGATCTGCTGAATGCCCAAGAAAGTTAGAGAACTAAAGAATATACTACGCAAAGCAGGATTTAAAGAAAGTAGTGACAAAGAAAGTCATACAACATGGTCGCATCCATGATTATCGGGGAAAATAATAAGATCGGGAAAAGATGGAAGTGATGCCAAACCATACCAAGAAAGAGATGTAGAAAAAGCTTTGAAAAGATTAAAAGATATAAAATAATAGCTTATGAAAAATTCAATTTATACCGTTATTATTCAATGGTCGGACGAAGATAATTGTTTTATCGCCAGTCTTCCTGAATGGGGCGAATTTTGTCACACTCATGGTGATACTTATCGCGAAGCACTCAAGAATGCGGAAGAAGTATTAGAATTGTTGATTGAATCTGCTTGATTAAGAAAGTGAAACTTTACCAGAAGCAAGAAAGTTTGCCGTATCTTCTTAAATTAGAGCGATCGCATTTAAAACGGAGAATCTCCCTACATCTATCAAGAGCGATCGCCTAAAAAAACCCAAACTGAATATCTAATGCTCTTTTAATCTGGTCAAAATATTTAGATTCTAAAGTACCAAGTTTTGATTTAAGTCCAGAAGTATCAACAGATCTGATTTGATTGAAATGTAATCCTCTTTCTTTATCCAATTGATTTAGATCGCTAGGTTGTACGTTGACCACAAAAGGATAACTTTTTGGACTTAAGAAAGGAATAACTGTAGTCAGATCGCTTTCTTCGTTGCCGATATCATTTTGAATTATCAAACAAGCCCTTATTTTACGCGCTTCTTTCCCTCTAGTGGGATCGAGATCTATCCACCAAATTTCACCACGTCTACACTTCATCTAAACCATCTGCTACTGTAACATCCCAATCTTTAATTGATTGCTGAAACTCAGGATCTTGGTTTTGTTCTCGATATGCTTGTCTTAATTCTTTTTCTAACTGTTCTCGCTCTTTCTCTAAGAGCAGTTGATTGATGTATGCGCTGCGGTTACTGGTTACTTGTTTTAAAAATTCCAAAGCGCGATCGTCTATGTTTATCGTAATTTTGGCAGCCATCGTCTTACATTTTAGTATTATTTATCTTCATACCTTATTGTAAGACAAAGAAAGAGGAATTTGGCAAGTGCTTTAATAGAGATCGCCTTACTATCCCTACAATCCAAACCTTAAATATTCTTACTCCCCCTCCCCACAACAGACGCAGATCGTTAATAATGAATACCTGTTTACTGTTGACTGATAACTGAACCCTATGTCTTTTGTTGGCTTACACATCCATAGTGACTATAGCTTGCTTGATGGTGCATCCCAGATCCCCCAGTTGATCGATCGCTGTTTGGAATTAGATATGCCAGCGATCGCCTTAACAGATCATGGGGTGATGTATGGCGCGATCGAGTTAATTAAGGTGTGTCGCAACAAGGGTATTAAGCCGATTATTGGTAACGAGATGTACGTTATCAATGGGGACATTGAGGTTAATATTACTGAAAAGAAGAAACGCCACCGCAAGTATCATCAGGTGGTATTGGCGAAGAATACTCAGGGCTATAAGAATTTAGTTAAGCTAACCACGATTTCCCATCTTAAGGGTTATCAGGGTAGCGGTATTTTTGCTCGTCCTTGTATCAATAAGGAGTTGTTGCAGCAATATCACGAGGGTTTAATTGTTACTAGTGCTTGTTTGGGGGGAGAAGTACCCCAGGCGATCTTGAAGGGGGATCTCGAACACGCTGAGAAGGTAGCTAAGTGGTATCGGGATTTATTTGGCGATGATTATTATTTAGAAATTCAGGATCACGGATCGCCAGAAGATCGGATGGTGAATGTAGCGATAGTGAATATTGCCCGTAAGTTGGGAATTAAGATTGTTGCTACTAACGACTCTCACTTTATTTCTTGTTACGACGTAGAAGCACACGACGCGCTGTTGTGTATCCTTACTAACAAACAGATTACCGACGATAAACGGTTGCGCTATAGCGGTACGGAATATCTTAAGTCAGCAGAGGAGATGAAACTGCTGTTTCGCGATCATTTAGAAGATGATGTAATTGAGGATGCGATCGCCACCACCGTAGAAGTAGCCGATAAAGTCCAACCCTATAATATTTTAGGAGAACCCCGTATTCCAGATTATCCCGTACCTGCGGGACATACCGCCGATAGTTACCTAGAAGAAGTTACCCGTCAGGGTTTGTTAGAAAGACTCAAGTGTCGCAACCATACGGAAGTTCCCGAAGAGTATATGAAACGGCTGGAAGTGGAACTTCAGGTCATGCAGGAAAAAGGTTTTTCCACTTACTTTTTGGTGGTTTGGGACTATATTAAATATGCTAGAGATAATGGTATCCCAGTTGGACCAGGAAGGGGCTGTGTTTTAGGCGATACCCAGGTGATGTTATCTAGCGGTAAAGAAGTCCCTATTAAAGATATTGAAGTAGGCCAGGAAGTAATTACCCACCAGGGAAATCTACAGACCATTACCCACAAACATGAATATGATTGTGACGAAGAAATTGTTAAATTAAAAGTTAGCAATCTGGAATTATCTTTAACTCAAGATCATAAAATTTGGGCGGTTCAAACGGAAGATTGTGTAGTAGATAGTGCCAAGACTGCTACTGTATGCAAACCCACCTGTAATAGATATTGTATTCCTAAGCCATTTGAGAATTATTCTTTGCAGTGGCTCGAAGCAGGAAAATTAAAGAAAAATGATTTTGTGGTATTTCCTAGAGTTCCTTCCGCAGAAGCAGAAATTACTTTCGATCTATTAGATTTTGTCGAACAAAAAGATTATTTATATTACGACAATGAATCTATTTGGTATAAGATTTGTACTAATCATTTAGCTACTAAAAAAATACCTCGTTATATTAAATTCGACCGATATTTTGCCCGCTTGCTTGGTTATTACATCGCCGAAGGCTGGTCGCGACTGGGAGAAAGAGAATGTGCTGTTGGTTTTGGACTATCAAAAGATGAAACTAACTATGCTGAAGAGATAGTGGCTTTACTCGATCGCATTTTTGGTTTGTCAGCTACTATTATTCCTCATGAAACTAGATATTATTTACAGGTTATTTGTTATTCGCGAATTGTCGGCAAGTTTCTGATTGCTTTGGCGGGGAAAGGAGCAAATAATAAACGGATTTATAGCAAAATTATTACTGACGGGAAAGCGGAATATATTAAGACCTTAATTGCTTATATATTTCGGGGCGATGGTCATGCAGGGAATAAAGAAAAAACTCTCTTTATCAAATACACTACGACATCTACAGTATTAGCCTCTCAACTGAGATTATTATTAGCGCGTTTTGGCTATTGGGCATCAATTATTGTTAGGAAAGACAAGCAAAATGTCACGATGGCGATTGGACAAGCTGCTTGCGAAGCAGCGTCTCTCGCCATCAACTGGCAACCAGAATACGGGGTAAAACTATCGGGTAAACAACTATTAGACTGGAATGCTGATTTTATTGACTTTCCGATCGGTATTAAACAGCAAAAATTCTACCGTAACGATAGTTTCTACGTAGACGATCGCTATATTTATTTAAAAATTAAATCCACAACCAAATTTCACCATACAGGAAAAGTTTACGATATCACAGTTCCCGAAGATACTTCCTATGTCGGTAATGCGATCGCGATCCACAATTCCGCAGCAGGTTCTTTAGTCGCTTATTGTCTCAAGATTACCAACATCGATCCAATTCATCACGGCTTATTATTCGAGCGTTTTCTCAACCCAGAACGGAAATCGATGCCCGATATCGATACGGATTTCTGTCCCGATCGCCGAGGAGACATGATAAAATACGTAACTGATAAGTATGGTGAGGCTAATGTTGCCCAAATCATCACCTTTAACCGCATGACTTCCAAGGCGGTATTAAAGGATGTAGGTAGGGTACTGGGAATCAGTTTTGAAGACCAAAATCGTATTGCCAAGCTGATTCCCGTAGTGCGGGGTAAGCCTACCAAGCTTAAAGTAATGATCTCCGATGATACCCCCGAAGTGGCTTTTAAACAGGCTTACGAAAACGACAGCGTACCGATTTATAACAAGGATAAAGAAGAAATCGGTTCGGTAAGAGTACGTAATTGGGTCGATATGGCAATTCGCATTGAAGGGACGAATAAAACCTTTGGGGTTCATGCTGCGGGGGTAGTTATTTCTTCGCAACCATTGGATGAAATCGTACCGCTACAGAAAAATAACGATGGTTCGGTAATTACTCAATATTATATGGAAGATGTTGAGGCGATGGGTCTATTAAAAATGGACTTTTTAGGTTTAAAAAATCTCACCACCATTCAACGCGCAGCTAATTTAGTCCATAAAACTAAGGGTATTGCTTTGGATTTAGATCAGATACCTTTAGACGAAAAGAAAGCCTTAGAAATCATCGCCAAGGGCAAACAAAAAAAATTACCTGCCGATATTCAAGAAACCCATAAACTATTCCGTGCGGGAAATTTAGAGGGCATATTTCAGTTAGAATCTGACGGAATGAAACAGATTACTAAAGACTTAAAACCCTCTGGAATTGAAGATATTTCCTCGATTTCTGCCCTCTATCGCCCAGGCCCATTAGATGCAGGATTAATCCCTATTTTTATTGACCGCAAACACGGTAGAGAAAAAGTTAGTTATCAGCATCCTTTACTGGAATCAATTCTTAAAGAAACCTACGGTGTAATGGTTTATCAAGAGCAAATCATGAAAATCGCTCAAGAACTTGCTGGTTATTCTCTAGGGGAAGCAGATTTACTACGTCGGGCAATGGGAAAAAAGAAGGTCGATGAAATGAAAAAACATCGTGAAAAATTCATTGATGGTTCGGCAAAAAATGGCGTGACAAAAGATGTAGCCGAAGACCTATTCGAGCAGATGATTAAATTTGCGGAATATTGTCTCAGTTATGATACCGAAGTTTTAACTGTAGAATATGGCGCATTGCCAGTAGGTAAAATAGTTGAAGAACAAATTAAATGCAACGTTTATACCGTAGATAAAAATGGTTTTGTCTACACTCAAGCGATCGCCCAATGGCACGATCGCGGTACCCAAGAAGTCTTTGAATATACTTTAGAAAATGGAGCGATTATTAAAGCAACTAAAGACCACAAGTTTATGACCTCAGATGGGCAAATGTTACCCATTGATGAAATATTTGAACGAGGTTTAGATTTATTGGAATTAGAACCTAATAAATTGAAAGTAGTAGAGCGATCGCTTTTATAAACAAGCTGTAGGAAGACAGATTAGTAGTTTGGCATATTTGTATGAAATTGAATCAATTCAAACAAGAAGTAGCTGCGGTATACGATCGCCGTCAAGATACTTACGATACTGGCAAAGCAGGCAAATGGCATTACGATTTAGCTTGTCAGTTGGTTGAATGTGTTAGCTTGCAAACAGGACAAAAGGTTTTAGATTTAGCTACAGGTACGGGAATGGTAGGGATAGAAGCTGCCAAACAAGTCGGATCCCAAGGACAAGTAATAGGTGTAGATATTTCTGAAGGTTTACTATCAGTCGCCAGAAAGAAAACAAATGCCGAACAGTTAAATAATATTACTTTTCAAATAGCAGATATAGAGGCATTAGATTTTCCAAAAAGCAGTTTCGATCGCATTCTCTGTTGTTCTGCATTACCCCTGTTGACAAATGTTCCAGAGGACTTACGTTTATGGCGTGAGTTGCTTACGCCTGAAGGAAAAATCGGTTTGTGTGTCTTTGCCGAAACTGCTTTTGTACATGGAGTCGTTTTACAAAAAGTGGCGCGACGTTACGGTGTAGAGATTGTGATGAGCGACCTTACTGGTACGCCTGACAAATGTCGTTCTTTATTGTCAGTAGCAGGATATCAAAATATCGAAATTACTACCAAGCAGTATGGTCATTATATTCCTACTGATTCATTAATGCACGATCGCTCCTGGGATACTAGCTTACAACATCCCCACTGTTACCCTTTACTCGAACTGTCTTGCCAGCAAATAAAAAAGGCAAAAACTGAATACATTAAAGAATTAGAAGCTTTGGTTACAGAACGAGGTATTTGGAATGATATTACAACTTACTTTGTAGTTGCTATGAAATGAATTGATTAACAACTATTAATTTTGTGATTAGTGCGATCGCCCCGAAAAAGAAAGATTTACAAAAGGATAGAGAGCAATTAAATTTCCGTCAGTTGCATAATTAATAACTGAAAATTAATTGTAATGAATTAAAGCTATTAAAGCGATCGCTTATTCAATATAGAAAAAATACAATAGATAATTTGTAGAGCGAGGCACACCCCACCCTACCATTACTACTTCAATACTCTCTTGGGATTGACATCCTCCCTCACGTCCCGTGAGGGATTCCCAAACCTCACGATTTAGGTTTCTGTTTCTTTCTCGTAGAACGAGTTTTTCGCAACTGCCCTTTAACGCCATGGTTATCAGGTCTTATGTCCGCTCCACAGACAGTCACTGCGAGTCCCGCAGCCAAAATATTTTTTCCAGCGTTGATGTCTCTATCTATGCCTGTAGTTCCGCAACTAGGACAATCCCAAGTACGGATGTCCAGGGGCAGTTTTTCAGCTACAAACCCGCAATGGTTACATCTTTTACTGCTCGGAAAAAAGCGGTCAATAGATACCAGTTTTCGCCCGTACCATTCACATTTATACTCAAGTTGACGAAACATTTCACCCCAAGCAGCATCGCTGATACTGCGAGCAAGTTTATGGTTTTTAACCATGTTTCTCACAGCCAAGTCTTCAATGCAGATCAGACTGTTATTGCGAACCAAATCTGTGGTCAACTTGTGCAGAAAATCGGTACGAGCATCTTTGATTTTGGCGTGTATTCTAGCTACTTTAAGTCGTGCTTTATGTCGGTTACTAGAGCCTTTGGTTTTCCGACTCAGTTCTTTCTGCGCTACTTTAAGCTTGTAATACAGCCGATTGAAATGTTTGGGATTGGCTATCTTCGCACCATCACTGGTACTAATCAAACTAGAGACACCTGCGTCGATACCAACTTGTTTTTTAGTTGGTGGCAGCGATTCAATGGTGTAGTCATCCACCAGCAACGAGACAAACCAGCGTCCCGAAGGGTCAAGTTTAACTGTAACAGTAGATGGACTAACACCATCAGGCAAAAGCCTAGACCAAACTATGCTCAGAGGTTCAGAGGACTTTGCCAGCCACAATTTACCGTCTCGATATTTAAAGGCAGACTTGGTAAATTCAGCCGAACCACCATTACGTTTTTTCTTAAACCTTGGGTATTTGGCACGTTTGCCCCAGAAATTAGCAAAAGCTTTTTGCAAATGCCTCAAACATTGTTGCAAAGGCACACAGCTAACTTCATTGAGAAAATCCAAGTCTTCGGTTTTCTTCCACCCAGTCAGAAGACTAGAGGTTTGCTTGTAATCAATCCGCTCTTGCCGTTCATACCAAGCTTCGGTTTTGGTAGCCAAAGCTTTGTTGTAGACCAAGCGAACGCATCCCATTGTCCGTCGCAAGAGATTTTCTTGCGCTGGCGTAGGGTAAAAGCGAAATTTGTAGGCACGTTCGGTCATACCTCACATTATACCAGATTAGATGTAAACCCGATAGTTAGAGGTGTGCGAATTCCTCCCGTCAGCGTAGCTGAGGGTCTCCTTCGCACAAATGCAGATGAATGAAAGAGAAAAAGTATTAGAGCGATCGCACTTAGTAGTGTTATTGCTATAGATACCGCAACTATGACTTTAGCCCTATTCCCTTTGGCACTGGTCAACTTACCGATTCAAAATATAAGCTTATTTACAGTTAATCTGGCTTTTGTGGCTTTGTTGGCTCTTGCTTATGCAGCCTTTATTCAATGGGGCAGATGGCAATATAGTTTTGAGGTTTGGGAAGTAGTCAGCCTGTGAGGAATTTACTTGATTTATCTAGGAATAATGATTTTTAGTATTTCACCTGCCTCTAGTTAAGATCTATTGTAATTAAAAACCGTGATTCAGTCTTTACCCATTAGTGTTGCTTTATTTATCTTTGCTGCGGTAGTTATTGCCTCAGTTGGAGTCAAAATGTCTCAGGTTAGCGATCGCCTAGCAGATCTTACGGGCTGGGGAGAAGCAGTGATGGGGGCAGTTTTTCTAGGTGGTAGTACCTCTCTATCGGGGATCGTCACCTCAGTTACCGCTGCTGCTGGAGGTCATGCAGAACTAGCAGTTAGTAACGCTATTGGGGGTATTGCTGCTCAAACCGCTTTTTTGGCGATCGCCGATATTTTTTATAAAAAAGCTAATTTAGAACATGCTGCTGCTTCAGTTGGAAAGAGAGAAACACGGTATGGGCAATATTGGCTTTGAAAGCGTCTTGATTTTGCTCATTTATGGCGGTGGAATAGCGATGCTATTTGTTTGAGATCGTCTTTGGTTATTCCAAAGTAATACTCGATCTATT
>JASJEI010000279.1 GCA_030064795.1 Pleurocapsa sp. MO_226.B13
GGCTTGAAAAATCTTTTGCTTTTTCAAGCCATTCTTGAGTGTCTGGAGCAAAATTTCTTTCCTGAGCTTTGAGAGTATAAAATCTGCTGCTTAATATATTTATATCTTCTGGAAATAAAGATAAAAAACTTGTACCCTTGTCGTCGCAACTACTCTGTAATCTTATAAAAACTTTTTTAACTTCTTCCAGATAATTTTCTGCCTCATCAAATTTTCTCAAATCTCTAGCATATGCCCAAAATAATTTTGTCAAACACATAAAATCAAGCTCATCTTTTTCTGGTTGAGATAAATTACTTGCTTTTTTGACTTCATTTTTTACATTTTCTAACTTGTTAGGTTTCTTATATTTTGAGCTACAATAATCAGAATAAAGTATTTTTAAATGAAAATATTTTTTGCAATATTCATGATTTGTTTTTATTTTTTGAGCAGTTTTATAAAATTCATCAACTAATTCTTCAAATTTTTCTTTCTCTCTATATTGGTAAAAAAAATTCTCAAGTATTTTGCCTAAAATAAAACGATAACTAATTCCATCTTTATCAAAATTAAAATTATCTGGTTTTGCTAGCCATTCAGCAGCCGAAATAAGATCGTCATAATTAAACTTAAGTTCTTCAATAATATACTTGTAGTTAAGTTTTTTTTTGTTTGAATGTTTTGGCAATTCATAATCAATAGAAATTTCATCAGGAATTGGCAGCTCATAATCCTGATTAACAAGTTCTACAAAATACTTCGCATGATTATATTCGACTCGCTTAATATCAATATCTAATGGTGGTTTAAGTGAATACTTTTTATTAAAGACATCCTGAGCAAACCTAAAAATCAAATTGTGCATTTCATAGTGTTCCACAGAAGTACGACTAATCAAAGATCTATTTGTTAAGACTCTTAAATAATTCTTTGCGTTTTCTCCAAAATCAGATAAAGAACTTATCAGCGATAAAGAAAAATTGTTTGACGTGCAAGCTCCCAAACAAGCAAAAAAATAAATACAATCAGGTTTTAAAGCTTTAAGACTTAGAGAAAAAACAGCATATACACCTTCATCATCTACTTCTACATCTTTTCTCAGAGTTAAATCAATATTATTATTTAGTTCATGAGAATAATTTTCTAAAGTTTCATATTCATAAAAAGATAAAGTTAGAGTTAGACCAATTATTTCAACAGCCAAAGGTAAATTTCCGACAGTTTTAAAGATTTTACTTAAAAATTCTTGGTTTTGTGGGTCATTTAATTCGTCAATTCTATTTTTATAAAGTGAGTCATCTATTTTAGCGTCTCTCTTTTGAGCATCTCGAAAAATTGTTTCGAGTAATTCTTTAGATTCTGGTTCTGAGAAAGATTTTAACTCAATCTTCTTGTCTATTTGCCAATCATTTGTAGTAGAAACACTATTAGCTTGCATAGTTACAATAATTGAACAATTTTTAGAAGGAAATAATTCATTTATTTTCTTAATATAGTTTTTATTTATATTGTCATTATCTGTTAAATCTGCATTGTCAAAAATTAAGAGTGCTTTAGCATTTGTAAAACATTCTTCCATTATTCGTCTCGGTTCTCGACTGTCATTTTGGTCGAAACTTCCTTTACTTTTTTCAGCAAACCATTCAGCAAGCCTCTTAAGAGCATTGTTTTCGCCTTCGCCTTTAAATTTATCAACTCTAACAACATATACTCCACCAGAAAACTCATCTTCATGTAGACTGGCAAACCGATAAGCCAGTGCTGATTTTCCAACTCCTGGTATTCCCGAGATAACAGCAATCCGACTGTCACTATCCGATTGTGAGTTTATTAGTAGATTTTCAAGTTGCTCTATTTCTTTTTCTCTTCCAGCAAAAGCAGATTTAAATTTCTTAATTTTGCTGCTAATAAAAAAATCTGATGTAGAAATTCCAATTTCTTCCCCCCCAGTTCTGCTAGTAGAAGACTGGAGGGCTAGGTCTTTGGGACAGGCATCGATTCAATCAAAGCTCTTGTATAAGCAGCAGCAACAGCCGCTGCATAGGCTTGCCAGTCGTCATTTTTTTTAGAATCACAATAATCACAAACACCTCGTACAACCAAATAACCAACTTGGGCATTCCAAGTAGCATCTGCTATGCCAGACGCTAGGGTGTTGACTTTGTGGGACAAGACTCCTGAAGTTTTTCATGCACTTTTTATGTCACAAGAAGCTGCGGAAAATAGAGTTTTTCGTTTTGAGAGCATCGACTGTCCAAAAACTTGATGTACCCATTTTTCAAGATCGATACCACGAACAGTTTCCAAGGCATTTTTGACAATATCTGTTGTCAAAGTCATAGTAGATAAAGGAATTGTTAAAAGCATCTGTCGAAAGTCTTTGAGGGGACAGCGAGAAGAAAAGTGCTTATATTTCCCGAAAATAGATTCAAGAACATCTGTAGTAGCTAAAACGGGCTTTTCCATTTTTAGATGACTAATTTCCCCTGAAATATATTTAATAATTTTCTCTTTAAAGCTAAGTAACTCAGGGGGAATTATAATTGAACTAATTTGACTTTCAAATTTTTCAAGAGATTGTTGATTGAGTCCATCAATTTTCAATTGACTTTCTAAAGTTCGAGTTAAAAAGACCATAATTTTCCATTGTTGTAGAGACGCTTCATAATTAATTAACCAGGAGAATTTCTGTTTTAATCGTTGATATATTGCTTGAAGATCAGTGCTCGGCATTAATTTAACAATCACGTCCAGAGGAGCAGTTAATAATTGTTTTCCCCAATTAACCAATCGTTCTACATTGAAATAACGGCACTGGCTTCTTTGAGAAGGCGGAGCTAAAAAAGCTAGTTCGGTTTGTTGTAGTTTTAAACGACATTTATGGCAATCGTCTAGAAAATTCTGATAACTTTCATCCTGATTTAATTGCTGTTTAAGAAGATTAGACATAGCATGAGTGACATCATAAGTATAAATCACACTCTTGTATTTTTTTTGATATAATCGAATTCCTTTTTTTAAATTACTTCCATGGTCAGATACAATTTGTTGAGGAATCCCCACTTGTTTAGTCAAAATTTCAAGTTTTTCTTGAATAAATTCTCCTGTCGCCTTCGAAGTAACCTCCAGGGTTAAAATTTCTCCATCTGTATGTTTTAACGCTCTTTTCTCTTGAACAATGACTGACTGGTATTTTTCTAAGGAAACTCCATAAATAATCATGGCTTTTTCTTGTCCAAGTTCTAGAGTTAGATCCACAAGAAAAATCCAATCATCTCGCTTTTCTTTCTTTCTAGAAAGTTCGTATAAGCCGACTCGTGCTACCCATTTTCTAATACTACTAAAATGCGGAGAAGCGACCTCAAAGTTTTCACTCAATAACCTCATGGTCATTTCCACAGAGCGATAACTATTTCCCCCATTAATTACCTGTTGTATGGATATCTGTATAGTTTTAACTGTATAGTGATGTAATGAAGCTGTTATCACTGTTGTTTTCTGAAAATCAGAAGAAGGTTTTTCGGTTTTTTTAGATTTTTCTAGCTCTCTTTCCAGTTCTTTGCGTTTTTTTTCAGCTTTTTTAGCCTTGGATTTCCACTGCTCTCTACTTTTTTCTAAATCCCGAATTTTTTGCTCAAATACTCTTAATTTCTTCTGTTTTTCTAAGGCTTTATTTTTCCAGTTGTCCCTACTGCCCTTAAAATAACGAGCTAAACGACTAGAGGACATTTTATACTGCTTCTTTAACACGGTCTTTGATTTGACATAAATCCTGCCAGAGAATTTTCTCGGCTTTTTTGCACAAAGTCAACACCCTAGGTAGTAACAGAGTTAATTAATTCAGCAACACCTTAGTCTTGAAATTGTTAACTGGCAAGGAATTTTTCTTTTGTTTTAATAAACCTGAACACCGCTATATTAATCAATATTCGATGCCCCATACGAATCCCAGATCTTGAATTGATGGGTCTTCATAGCGTTCCATTGTGGCAATCCATTCAGGCATTTCCTCTTTGATAGTTTCCTTTAATTGATTCAGTTGGTCGGAGTCTATCAGCCCTTTTTGATGCAAAAAAGTATAGAATTTTTTGAGACTAGCAGCATTACTCCTTATTTGTGCGGGACTTGACCACATAGCTTTCTTAATAAACCAATACCCAAGGAACATATCTATACCGTCAGTTCCATCTTTGGCCTATACTGCATCCTCATACAAAAGGTACTCATTAATGTAGAAATCGATATTTTCAAGATGTTGTCTTATAGTCTTATCTTTTAAATTGGCGCTTCTGAGCCACTGGGTAAAATCATGGAGTAACTTTTTATTCTCTTCTCTTATTCTGTTACATTCACGTTCATATTTTTCGTAATCATCAGCCATTTTCTCGCTCCACCATCTTGAGCTTCACCTTATAGGTAATGATATTGAGCAAGAAGAATCCATAAACTATAGGTACTCAAATATTTACAGTGATGACCAAACTGTGGGACCAACAATCTGTGCCGATTCATCCGTCAAATAAAAGTTGGTAACTGGATTATTGGATTTTTCACAACGCAAAGGCTCGACTTGTTTCTGATAAGGATTCCAAACCACCACAATATCCCGCTTCTGCTTTTTGCGAATTAGTTGACAATTAATGTGAACCGTTTGCAACCAGACAATTAAAGCACTGTGTAATTGAGCGGTGACTAAAAGACGGGAACGCTCATGTAAATCAAAAAGTTTGCGCTTCAATTCAAGTTTGGTGGCTTCAATGCGAGCCAGTTCTCGCTCTTTCTCTTCTCCCTCTAAATTTCTTTTTTTAATTTTCCCTTTGATTTCCCTGATAATGTCTTGGTAATACTCGGTAATCCGCTTCTCATCTCGTTGCAGTTGGCGTTGATTTTTTTGTCGCCAGGGAATTAATTCTCTCTCAATCAGTTGCTCAGAGTGCTGCGAGCCAATTTGGAGTAATTGTTCATAATTAAGAGGCGGAACTTCTTCAATTGACGGAGACTCGATGCGGTCAACCGTCCACAATAAAGCATCACCCAGGTCAACTCCCGTGACCCCTGTAATCCCATTGACCCAAAAAGAAACCATTCCCAAGCGTTTTTCACTCGCTTCGGCGGTGTAGTTAACATTAAACAAGACATAGGGAGTAATGGCAGGCACAGCACCCTCTACCCGAATCAAGCCATTTTGAGGACATAAAGTCTCAGTTACCAATTTTTCAAAACCGCTCTTTTTCAGATAGCCATCGTATTTAATCCCATAGCTGGCCACATAACCACTGTTGTCCAATAACCCCTCAAATCGTTCCAGAATATCTGAATTGTAGGTCACAAAATAACTGCTGCCATTGGGATCAGCACTGGTGGTAAAAGTAACTAATTCCCCCACCTTTAAAGCAGATGCGATTTTTTGGGGTAATAAAACTTCCAAACTTTGAGCATCGCTCCACTCAGCTACTCCACCCTGTTGAGCAACCATTTGGTTAATTGTATTAAGAATCTGATTATCCATTTTTGATTAATTACTGATTGTCAAAATAATTAGGTTTAAAGCTATCAGCTAAGAATCTCCGTTCATGAATAACGGGTGCGATTCGCATCTTGAATTAGGCTTCAAATTCATCACCAAACAACTTCTCATCAAATTCCTGTATTTCCTGATAGCTGTGTTTGGCATCGAGCAATTGCTGACCCAATTTACCAAAAGCGGAGTCTAGTTGTTTTGGCTTCTCGTTGGCTAACCAGAGGTCAATAACGGTTTCGCCAAAGTCAAATTCATCTCCCATATTGCCCAAAATAGTTTCAATCTCTCCGACCACCAACTCGAACATATTGATTTTGTCATGGAGTATTTTGAGGATATAGGCTTCGATACTTCCCGCCAGACAAAAGTTAAAGATAAAGACATCCTGGGTTTGCCCGATACGATGCAGGCGACCAATGCGCTGCTCGATTTTCATGGGATTCCAGGGTAGGTCGTAATTGACAATGGTGTTGGCAAATTGAAGATTCCGTCCTTCTCCCCCCGTTTCTGAAGCCAACATCACGGGAACTGATTCTCTAAAGCTATCAATGGCTGCATCTTTAGCTTTTAAGGACATCGAACCGCGAAAACAAGTATGGGGGATATGATGCTTTTCTAAATGTTTGGATAAATAAGACATGGTTGTCTTGTAATTAATAAACACCAGGGTCTTTTGGCTCGATTTTTGCAGTAAATCTACCAACTGTTTGGCTTTCTCAAAGTTCCTCATGCTAGACGCTCTTGAGAGCAGAAATGCCAGTTCGTCGTGGTCGAATCTTTTTTGGAGTCCTTTAAGAGTTTCCGTTAAGGCAATGGGACTACTCCCCGAACGCATCAGCAAATTATTCCGAGTTAATTTATCAATACCCCCAGGATGTTGACGTAGATATTGATTAATCGCTGCATACAACTCTCGTTCAGTAGCTTGAGGCTGGACGGTAATTGTCGTAGCAAAACGCTTGGGGAGTTTCACATCCACCACCGAGCGAGTATTTCTGACCATCACTTCTCGCATTAGTTGGCGCAGTTTAGCGGGGTTTTTGGGTACTCGTCCGTTTTTTGAACCGACATACTCTTTTTTAAACTGAGCTTCGGTATGGAGCAGTCCTGGTTTGAGGAGGGTCAGGAGATTAAACAGTTCTACTAGATTGTTTTGGACTGGGGTGGCGGTCAACATCAGGATAAATCGCTTTTTGATGGCATTGACCAACTTCCAGTTGAGGGTGCGTCGATTTTTCAGGTGGTGGGCTTCATCAACGATGACCAAATCCCAATCGCGGGCGGTAACGTGGGTCAAATGACTTTTGTGCTTGGCGGTATTAATCGATGCCACGATGCGGTCATTGAGATGCCAGAATTCTTCGGGGCTAGAGTCTCGTTCGTCGGTAGTGATGGTAGAGATGGCGAATTTTTCATCTAGTTCCATCTGCCATTGGGATACCAGGGTAGCGGGGGTTAACACCAGCAGGGATTTGATTTGACCCCTAGCCAAGTATTCTTTACAGATTATTGCAGCTTCGATGGTTTTGCCCAATCCCACTTCATCCGATAACATAGCTCGACCGCCAAACTGTTTGATCACTTTTTTGGCAGTTTCGATTTGATACCAATGTTTGTCAATGTGGTGTAGCGCAGGAAGACAAACTAATTGATCGTAATCGGCGAGAATTTTGAGTTGAAACAGAGAGCGACGAGCTTCGTAGCAAGACAGCTCACTCTTTTGCTGGTTTTTGAAGGCATTTGCTGCTGCACTCTCGATAAATCGGAAGGAGTAGAGGTCTGACATTCGGGGTAATACTAAGTTACTAGTCATCGGTTATTAGTTATCACCATAGCGACTATTTTCACCCTTAATTCAATATTTAAACAAAAATAAGCGATTGGGTGGTAAATGTGTTTTACTCTTGAGCTCCAAAATCTTGTTTTAAAGGTGATATGAGTTTGCTTAATGGTCATGCCGAACGTGCTGCAAAAGCTTTAGATTACTATTTGTCTTTAGAGTCTCCCCAAATGCGTTCGAGAGTTTACCGTGCCTCGCGTAAAGCCCCGTCTCTTCATAGGGCGGGGATGTAAGCGAGTCTATAATGGTCGGTTCTGCTGTTCAATATATTGTTTAATTATAGATAAAGGCGCACCCCCACAAGAGCCAGCAAAATAACTAGGCGACCATAGACCACCTTTCCAATAATATTTAGCCAATTCGGGATGTTGTTTTCTAAGAAGTCTGGAAGATACACCTTTGAGGCTATTAACTAATTTAGAAATAGAGACTTTAGGCGGATAGTTGAGCAATAAGTGGACATGGTCAACTTCGCCGTTCATTTCTACTAATTCAGTTTCAAATTCCTGGCATACATTTCTAAAAATAACTTCCATAGTTTTGAGTATTTCATCAGTAAAAACTTTCTGGCGATATTTAGTCACAAAGACCAAGTGAACATGAAGTTTAAATACACAGTGCCTACCAGTACGTATATCAGTTGACTTTTTCATAGACCAATTGTAATATTAGTCTATGATTATACGCAAGGCATATAAATTTAGGCTCAAGACCAATCAAGCTTTGTCCCGAAAACTGGCTCAATTTGCTGGTTGCTCGCGCCTGGTTTGGAACAAAGCATTAGCTTTCCAAAAAGAAAGACTTTCTGCTAAACAGTCTTGTTTGTCTTATGCGAGATTAACTAAAGAGTTAACTCAATGGAAAAAAGAAGAAGAATTATTCTTTTTAAAGCAAGTTCATTCTCAAGCTTTGCAGCAATCATTAAAAAATCTATCACAAGCATTAAAAGAAGCTTTCGATCAAACTAACCCTAAACAATTTCCCCAATTCAAAAAGAAAGGGCGAAGAGACTCGTTTCGTTATCCTCAAGGTTTTAAGATAGACAATACTAATGGAAGGGTATTTCTGCCCAAAATAGGTTGGGTTAGATACAACAAAAGCCAGGATATTATTGGATTCGCTAAAAATATAACTATCTCAAAAAGAGGCAAGCATTGGTTTGTATCCATTCAGGTTGAGATAGACAGAGAAATACCAAGACATTCTTCTAGTTCTATCGTTGGCGGAGATTTAGGAATAGCCAGGTTCTTAACCTTGAGCAATCAAGAATATTTTGAACCAATAAGTATATTTAAAAGACTGAAAGCTAAGTTAGCTAAACTGCAAAAAAACTGGCTAAGAAAGAAAAGTTTTCTAACAGATGGAGAAGATTAAAATCAAAGATAAATAAGCTACATATTCGGATTGCTGATACTCGAAACAATTATCTACACAAGATTTCAAGCGAACTGAGCCAAAAACACGCAATAGTTATACTTGAAGACTTAAAGATAACTAATATGAGTTCCTCAGCTAAAGGAACAGTAGAAAACCCAGGTAAAAATGTCAAACAAAAATCTGGGTTAAATCGGGCAATTCTTGACCAAGGTTGGGGGGAATTCATTCGCCAGCTTGAGTATAAATTAACTTGGAATGGCGGACAATTAATTCAAGTTAATCCTAGAAATACATCAAGAAAATGTCCTAAATGGCGGAAATAGAAGGTTCGTGTCACCAGACGCAACCTAACATTGAAACCATTGCCATGTCTAGCTCACAGCCTTTGATGCTCCTCAACCTATTCCACCCAAAACCCCTCTTAATTCATAAGTTTTTTTAATACTTGTTTTAGATCGTATTTGACAATCGCTAATAAATCTGCACTTTTAATAAACTTTTCTCAAACTATTCCTCGTTCAAGAGATACTTTTCTTTAACAGATAATATTTCGTTCAGGAAAAGTAGATGAATGGTCAAAGCCAATTGGGATACAGAAGAGTTAATTGAGAATTGGACACTTTTGCCCCAAGAATTAGAATTGGTCAAAAACAAAGTTGGCGCGAATAAGATTGGTTTTGCTGTTTTGCTGAAATATTTCCAACATTTTGCCCGTTTTCCTGACTCTCCCAAAGAAATACCAGACGCTATTATCTCTTACATTGCCCAACAGCTTCAATTTCCCTCTAATTCTTATTCTGATTATGATTGGCAGGGACGCTCTATTACAAACCATCGTACTGCTATCCGTAAATTATTCGGATTTCGAGTCGCCAAGGTTGCTGATGGAGAGGAGATGGTTGATTGGTTAAAAGCAGAAATTATCGAATCCGAACAACGAATCGAACCAATTACAGAGCTTGTCTATCAAAGATTCCGAGAATTACAAATCGAACCACCAACACTAGGTAGAGTCGAGCGTTTAGTTAAAAGCGCGATCGCTAAATACGAAGCTGATTTTGCAGAGCATACTCTAAATAAACTCACTCCAGAGATGACCGAACAAATTGATGTTCTCCTCTCTACAGCAGAAACGGAAAGCGATGAATCCGTCGAGCAGTCGGGCAAAAAGATCAAAATGTCAGACTTCGCTTTCCTCAAAACCGACCCAGGAGCAATTGGATTGGGCAGCTTTCTTACTGAAATAGAAAAGCTCAAACGCATTCGCGCTGTTGGTTTGCCGACTAAATTGTTTGAAGGCAGATCGTCCAAACTGGTCAAAACTTATCGTCATCGGGCAGAATCGCGAAACTCCCTATCTCCTCAGACAACATCCCCCCGCTATCCGCTACACTTTGATGGCAGCCTTTTGTATTCAACGCGCTCAAGAGATTACTGACAGTTTAATTGAGATACTAACGACTATCATCAAACGCATTGATAACCGAGCAGAGAAGCGGATTAATCAGGAATTAATTGAAGAATTCAAAAAGGTTTCAGGTAAAACAAATTTACTGTATCGGATTGCTGAAGTATCCATTGCCGAACCGAATGGAGTTATCGAACAGGTAATTTTCCCTGTGGTATCTCTCAAGACTCTCAAGGACTTGGTTGCTGAATATAAAGGAACGGGGTTGGCTTATAAGCGCAGGGTTCACAATGTCATGCGAGCCTCTTTTGCTAATCATTACCGTCGCATGATTCCCCAGTTATTAGAAGTACTGGAATTTCGGTCTAATAACGACCTGCATCGCCCTGTCATTGAAGCTCTAGAGCTATTGAAAAAATATGCCCACAGCAAAGCTAGATATTATGACTCCTCTGAAGAGATACCCATTGATGGGGTATTAAAAGCTGGGGCTAAAGAAATCCTGATGGAGACAGATAACGACGGAAATGAGCGGATTAACCGCATCAACTATGAAATCTGCGTCCTTCAAGCTCTTAGAGAAAGACTCTGTTGTAAGGAAATTTGGGTAGTAGGAGCCAATCGCTATCGCAATCCCGATGACGATTTACCCACCGATTTTGACAGCAAGCGTCAGATTTATTATCAGGCTTTAACCCTCCCCGAAGATGTAGAAACTTTTATCTCTGGTTTACAACAACAAATGGAGGAGGGGTTAAGGAAATTAGATAAAGGAATGCCTAGAAATAAGGGTGTGACTATTGGGGGCAAGGGAAACAAAGGTTTAATCAGACTCAGCCCTTTTGATGCTTTACCAGACCCCATTAATCTCAGACAATTGAAGGGAGAAATCAACCGTCTCTGGCATAAAACCAGCCTCTTGGACATTCTTAAAGAGACTGACTTGAGGGTGGATTTTACCCGTAAGTTTAAGAGTATGGGGACTAGAGAAATACTCGACAGAGAAACATTACAGAAGCGATTGCTACTCTGTCTGTTTGGTATGGGAACGAATACAGGATTGAAGAGAATCAATACAGGGATAGATGGGGAGAATTATCAGGATTTAATCTATGTTCGCCGTCGCTACATCCACAAAGACCAGTTACGCAGTGCCATAGCCGAGATAGTCAATGCTACCTTTGAGATTCGTTTGCCTCACATCTGGGGAGAAGGAACTACTACCTGTGCTAGCGACAGTAAGCATTTTGGGGCTTGGGAACAGAATTTAATTACTCAATATCATCTTCGCTATGGCGGACGGGGAGTAATGATTTATTGGCACGTTGAGAAGAATTCTACCTGTATCTATTCTCAGCTTAAAACCTGTTCTAGTAGTGAAGTATCAGCAATGATTAACGGGGTTTTGAAGCACTGTACCAGTATGGAGGTGAAGAAGAATTATGTAGACAGTCACGGTCAAAGCGAGGTGGCTTTTGTGACTTTCACCATAAATTTGCCGCAGCAGCGATTTTCTGCTTGAAAAACTTGCGGCAAATTTATGCTTGGAAAATAGCTCGCTCGGAGAAACCTAGTCGCAGTAGGGAATACATAGGTTATGTACTAAATTGTTAAAAAGCAGAATTTTGGGCTAAAGTAGCTTTGGTTCAAAGACGGGGCGCTCGCACTTGATTAAATTTTTCTAAGTACAAATCATTCATCTTGTCGCCAATTTTCTTTGTATATAAGGCTTATCGCTGTTTTCAGTCTCAACGATTCAGAAAAGAAATTAAGCATGGGATAATGAATTAATTGTTAACCGACAGAATCTCGCTTCGGCTTGCGTTGAGCTACTCGGCGATTTATTTTCTGATCGGAGCTTGATTCAATTATTGTCGGCTCAGTTTTAGAAGTAGAATTTTCAGAGGTTTGTGCGATTGTTTGGTTCTTTTTACGACCGCCCCCCTTCTTCTTTGCCGGTTTTTCTAGATTGAAATCTTCTTTGATAGCAACTTGGTTGGGGTCTAAAGATTTACTAGAATTCTTTTGTCGCTTTTGTTTTGGCTCTTTATTAGTAGAAGTTGTAGTTTTCTGAGATAGCCTTTGAGCATCTGCATTAGTTGAAATTTGTGAGGGTAAGCCATCAGCTTTAAGCAAAAGCCATAATTGTTCGTGGCGACTTTCAGATAAGCTGAGTTGTTGTTCTCCTTCGGTAGCATCTATTGCCATGCGTTCGCATTGAGCCAAGCTTAAAGCGTGGTCTTGTAAGTATTCAAGAGTAA
This sequence comes from Pleurocapsa sp. MO_226.B13, assembly GCA_030064795.1. The sequence goes on from JASJEI010000279.1 coordinate 12,390, forward strand.
GTGCCTTACTTTTGTCGTACAATGCCGCAGCTAAAGCTCGAATCAGCCAGTCTTTCAGTACACCCACGGAGCCTATCGAACGTTCGTAAAAGTAAACCCAATGCTGCATTAACGCCTCTATTTCTACTGACAAAGGTACTTGCTTGAGTAATGCTAACAACACCCCCTGAAAATCGCGTTGGTCAGAGGGGTTCTGAAACTTGTAACGAGGAAAGTGAAGATCGAGACCACGCCGCGAAGCCTGACCGCTCAAGTTGCGTTCATCTGAGCAGTTCGTAAGTGCCAATCAGAACGTGAAGCACTCCCGTCACGTTGGTCATGGATTTAATCCAGTCAAGCTGGTCTATTAGTTTGCCAGCACTCTTTGCCATTACCTAGCTTCATTAAATGCTGAGCTTCATCAAGGATAACCGCTTGTACTCTCCGGCGCGAGAGCGCATCTTCTAAAGCATTGCGAAGTTCTGGAGAATCGTTAAACTGTGCCGCCTTGGTTTTTGAACGTCCTGCTTGCTCCGTCCTTACGCCGAGGAAACCTCGGCGCGGGCGGTGCGCTTTTTTCTCCCAAGTCTGTTCGCTATCTATATTTACGAGTACTCGTCGCTCGTAAAAAGGTTCGCCTAAAAGCTTGAGTGCGGTGCGATAGTAGTCGGCACGATTAAAAGCACCACCATGACTGTGGTCGGGTTTCGAGCAGCAATAACGGTAAAGGAGACAAATTATCGGCAGAAGCGGTAATAGACTTGCTGGCATTCCTCTTGCTGGGAATTTTGTTGAGCCGTTGGGTAATTTGCCGAATCATTGTTGTTTTGCCCACGCCAGAAGGGCCGTACAGAAGTACGTGAGCGAATCCGGCGGGTTCGCGTATCGCCCGCATTAACTCTCGGTCTACTTTGGCAAGGTGTTGCCCCTAGTGTTTCGTGAAGGCGAGAGTCGTAAACTTGATCAGCCCATTTCTTTAAGAAAACGTATAAATCGCCCAGCGTCCAGACAGCAAGACGTTTTGGATCTACTTCTAATGTTCGCTGACGAACTTGTTTTGTGGCTTGAGTATTGCCAAGTAAATTATAAATAAACTCGGTATTTGTAGTACCGAACAGTCGTTCTATTACCGAACCGAAGCGTGGTTTACCACCGGGTCGAGTTTTCTTGACGCAGGAATATCGCGCCAGTAAAGTGTCAAAATAAACGCTATGGAATTCTTTACCTCCATCTACTACCAGCGTTTGTGGCAAACGACCGAAACGCGCCACGCAGATTCTAAGTGCCATCATACAGGAGCGATAGCTGGGAGGGTCAAAGGTTAGATAGATAGCGAGAATACGTCGCGAATAAGCATCCATCAAGATGGTTGCCCAAGGTCTTCCCAATAAGCGTCCCGTCGCCTGTGAGCGGAGTTCGATGTCGAGTTGAGTGTGGTCGATATGAGCGATTGCGCTTTGGACGATCTCCGTGCCTTGGGGTACTTTTGGCTAGTTCCCAGACCCAAGGTTGTAGTGGATAGGCGGCTAAGCCACCCTGACGTTTTTTAGTCTGTTCGTAACCGCGACGCTTTTTCAACCGTTGATAAAAGGTGCTTGTTGACAGAGGTGAAACGTTTTGTTGAGAGCAGGCACGCTCTATAGCGCGATAAACCGAAATGGCTGGAGCTTGCCTTGGCGTTTCGTAATACTCAACGATATATTTATCGAGTAATTCGCTTGAATCTAATGGTGCTTTTGGTGTTCGGTTGCCACGCGCTCTCGTTCTTGGTAGTAGCCCGACGTAGCCACAACCATATTTTGCCTCGGCGGTGCGAAATTTTTTGACCCAATCCCGTAGCGTGCGCTCTTTTACGTCAAGATTAATTTTTTCTTGTCGTTGCAGATATGCCTGCACCATGCTAAAGCGATGATTGGCTTTGGCTAAATCGGTAGTACTTGCTGCCTCCATCATCATACGAACTTCTCGATTTATCGATAATTCGGGTTTTTCGAATACAATACTGATAGTGTTGTTATTAATCAAGTGCAGAAAGAATTCCGTAGGTAGCTGTATCGGCTGACCGACGAACGGTAAAATCGTGGCAGAAGATTTTCCTAAATTAAGAAGCGTCCATACTTGCCCGTCCCACAGTAATGAAGTATTGGGCATTAACTTCTGTTCGTAAGAACATGAGCACTCGAGAGAGGGCTTAGTCGAAAATCCTGGCATTAGAGTTAATCGCTCTGATGCTAATTTGTCTAAGTAGAGTAAAACTCGTCTATGTTGCGTTAAGGGTACTTCAAATAGATTGGTATAGATGGTATCTTGTGCTATCAGTGTATAAATATCGTCAGCACTGACGAATGGTATTGAGGCGAGTAATCCGGCTATGGTAATTCCCGGCTCGGACTGTACTCTCTGGCGCACCTGGATTTGTATCGAAGATGCGACAGTTTTTGTGTCTCGAAAATAGTCTTCTAAAAAGCTTAGATTTTGAATAAAAATCGGGTTCAATTCGGTATCACTGCGAACCGAATAACTGAGTCCAAATTGAGAAGCATAACCGAATCCTGCTGGGCTGCGCCATTGACCGGATTCGGTTTGTTGATATCTCGTGGGATATTCCGCAGCTAGTTTTTTTAACTGTTTTTCTGTTTTCCACTCCTCCCACCCTGCCTTGTCAGAGCGGAGTACGAAAAAATCAGGAGTATGATAATGGCCGATGTTTCTTCCCGAGCGATTTTGATAGCGAATTATAAAAGGGGGTGGTTGGTCGTAAAATTCGATAACTTCAGGGTCATGCTCCATTTGGTAGATAGCTCCGAGTTCTACCGTATGGCTTTCAAACTGGATAGTCACGCCCATTTTTTGGCGCTAGATAAGTACCACTAACATTGCGAGCGCGTCCTTTTACCCGACGAGAAGGTGGCGAGTCGCGAATCTTTGCAATTACATCGCGGCAAGCTGGACTTAGGTTTAATTTTAAGCACCATTTCGGGAATTCTAACGTTTTCACCTAGTTTTTTCGGGTTGCGCGTTTTTTACTCTCATCCACTCGATTTTATTTGGCTCTCTACTTAGTTTTTTTGACCAGAATCTAATTTTTACACCATATCATTGTCATTTTTTCTGCATTATAACCATTCTTCTGCTCGAAATCTCTTGGCATAATTATGCTGTAATTGGCGCGCCTTGCGGCAAAGTTATGACATAATTTGTCACAATCTTCGTTCGCTTTCATCCCTAATTTTTCGTGAGCGTGCGGCAATTTTCTGCTAGAAAAATTAGGCAAACTTATGGTGGAAGTCACATTGATCTCCATCTTTCCCCAGTACGGACTGCCGTCAACTTCAGATTTACATTTCTCGTTTGAGTGACTTTCAACCCAATAACCCTCAAGGTGCAGGTTCTCTAGTTCTCCGTTTAGTCTTCCGACGCTGTAGTTGTCGTCTTCTTGGTCTTTGTAAGTGCCACTGATGCGTGTGGGGCTATTTTGATTTTGACTTAGGGTGATTTTGGTATCCCTATCTTTGTTAAAATCTTTCGTAGTCCACTCTCCAGCGACCAAAGTGGGCTTCTTCAAAACCACTATCAATCCCGTAACTGTCATGATTAGCGTCGCTACACTAGTGGTAATTACCTTAATACTCTTCCAGCACGGAGTTTGTTGTTTCCTGAGTCGAATGGTATTATCATTCGGAGATTCTCTGAATCGTTCTCGATCTTGTCTAAAAGCGTTTTCTTTTTCTAGAGCTTTGTCAATATATGATTGAATATCAAGCTTTAAAGAAGGTAACAGATTTTTACTTACATCATAGGTAGACTTATCTACATTAGATGCTAAATTTGGCTTTATTTTCAGAACTGGCTTCAAATGTTCAGGAATGACAACTCTCTCTATAGTGCTAGCCACTGTAAATTTGCGTTCTTCCTCAGAGAGTGTGGAGCGAAAATTAGAATTATCAGAAATCTGAAGTTGAATGGCATTGCAACCAAACTTATAAGATTGCTCTAAGGGTTGTCCATATCCCAGCCCTTTCAAGGTGGCCTGACCTCAAAAACTGATTGTCAATAATTGAGCTTAATTCTCAATAATTTGACTCAAGTTCTTCAAAAGGACGACTAACTGGAGAGGAGTCCCATTGAGGAGCGGGATAGAGATTAAGGTTCGAGCAAGAGTTAGCGGATATTATCCGCTAACTCTTGCCGTTTTGGGCAGGAGTGTCCAGTGCCTGAAGGGAGCAGTCCCCAGAAGCCTCTTGATGAGAGCGAAAGTTTGGGAGCGAATTGATTCCCTACTTAGTTATTAGTCAGGATAAGTCCTCTGCTTCTTTTTCTGGGCTAGAAGCCGAGCCGTGGAGACATGGGGATGGCGGGGGTCCTGGGGTCGGCTTTTTCTTTTTCTTCTTTGGTCCTCGGGGACGAGAGAGAAAAGCCGACAGTTTTACCATCTGAATTCAGAACTCAGAATTCAGAATTCAGAATTTAGGTACAAGCCCCGTCCTTAAGGACGGAAGAGGTTTGGTAGAGGTGCAAGCCTTCTGACAAACAAGTCCAACTCTGAACTCTGAACTCACAAAGGCCGAGCCTATGGCCGCATGTATTCTGAATTCGAGCGAAGCGACTTGACCTTGGCCGCTAACTCTTGCCAAGTCTGGCCAAATTGCTCCTGACTCATTGAAGAAAAAATCGACCAGTGTTGGGGGGGAATGGCAATCATCATGCCACGGGTTTGTCATGGTGATTTCTTCTGTCAGATAGTAGTTAGATAAACCAGCTTCAATCTTGCCAGTCCCATGGACACTTGCTCTTAGCCGCCCTCAAAGTAGAGAGGACATTGTAGGCCAACAAGGCCATCGAGAAAGAGAACAAAGCGGCTCGGGGATAGCCGAGGGTCTTAATCTCACAGTTCAAGCTGGTGGTGATGACTTGAAAAAAGGTTTCTACCGTCCACCGCTTACGGTAGAGTTCGGCGACGAGCGACCCCAGAGGCCGCTGTTTCGGGGAGATTAGTCAAGATAGCAATTTCGGTCTCTCCATCACGAGTCGGTTGATGTAAGCGCACCACCACCCGACGCACTTGTAACTGTTGACCTGACTGTTCCAGTCGGACGGTCTGCTGCCAAACTGACCCCGTCTCGCTCTCGCCGACTCGATGCAGGGTCGCCCCTGGGCTGCTGAGGAAGGGAAGCATGTTCTCTGATGACAAAGGCAGCCTGTCTTTGAGCTATCCCCATTCATAGGCTCTAGCCACTAGGCTCTAGGCTCTAGTTTTTAGAAGGAGATTGAACTCCTCCTAAAAACTTACTCCTTGAAAGGAGGGGTCTTAAACCCATAAACTGGGACGAGGCTCAGTCCTAGAGCCTAAGCCCGCTTTGCCTAGAGCCTCGTCCCGTAGGGACGATAAAAAGGCGAGAACACACATGTTGCGGTCGCCTATCCAGACATCATTTGGGGCGACTGTTTTGAGAACCGCACTTCATAACGATCGCTCTTGGGCATGACCATCCTCACAAGGAAATAGGTCGATGGCCAGCATCTGGGCGGGGTCAAGGACGACTAAGGATTTACCGGGTAAAGCACCGGCACTGGTATTTCTTAAGACTGACAGGCGGTGTTCAGTCCCCCCCAAGGCATTACCATCAAACATTTTGCCCCGATATCCTGGGACTAAGTCGGGCTTTTTTCCGACCAGTTGCTCAATGAGCGGCCCTAGTTCTTGGGCAGTATATCTAACTAAGGAAGCACTGACATCGGGTTCGATGCCGTCAATTTTGTTATAGACCGAGGTGTGGGACACTTCCAGTTGCGCCTTTCTGGCTTGGTAGGAAGCATGGACGGAGGGGCGCATCCCGGCTACCACTGGCATCATCACCTCCACTACATCTGAGAACAACAATTCCCTAGTGTACTGCTGTTGGGCTGTCTTCTCGTAATCGTTCATTCAGTTTTTCTGGGGAGAGAATCCTATCATGTGCAGCGCGGCGGAAATAAGTGACCAGTCCAAAAATCATAAAACCCTTGCCAATCAATACTTTTGACTTTTGACTTTTGACTTTTGACTTCCGCGTAGCGGTACTAGTGTCCCCCGCATCATGACGGTAACTGGACTCGACTCAACGAAGTTCTCAAAAATTGTGGTTAGGCTCATCCTTTTTCTGCCCCTGGCTGCTTGAAGCTGATCGATTGTACCATTCTGATCCTGAGACCATGATGGGTGAGGGTCACACAGAGAAAAGGGGCTGATGTTCGCTCCTGTGTGTCGCGAACATCAGGTTTTTTTGTGAAAAACTCCCAGAATAAATAGAAGTCACTTTTTGTTTGAGGCAATCAGTAAAGCCCCAAGTAAACAGTCTTTCAGATTTTATTCAACTGACCTTGAAAGGGCTGGTCCATATCCTAATGCTTGATAAAAACCTGTGGCAAAAGCGATCGCTGCATCATCTCTAATCTCACGATTCATGCCAATGGCATAGTCGATATGTTGAATAATAGCATTCGCTTGTACTTCTGAATAACAAGCATTGAGCAAAACACATTTAACCCACTGAGAACAAAGCTCGAACAGATTAGATAACGCATCTGTACTTACTAACTTTTCTATTCGAGTATCGTCTTGTAAGACTAAGCCCAATACTTCTTGTTTAAGCCCAAAATCAAGTAAAGTGAGGATGATTTTCAGAAAAGAAAAAAGTGCAGCTCAAAGAATTCTCATTGATTAACCCGAAGTTGGAAGCATCATTAGTTTTCCAAGCAATTC
>JASJEI010000280.1 GCA_030064795.1 Pleurocapsa sp. MO_226.B13
CGCGCTACTAGTACTCTGTCAATAATTAATTGATGGGTTGGGGGAAGCAGGGGAAGCAGGGGAAGATACTTATTAATATTTATCCCTCAAATCAATGTTGACAGACCACTAGCTAAATCATGAGAAATGGTATTAATTCAATAGAGATCGAATTGGGAATGCTAAGGACTGGAAGGGCAGTGAGAAAACCTGGGAAGAGAGATATGAGGACTTTCGGGCAGAGATTCTGAAGAAGTCTCGATCTTTTCTGGTATTTTTAATCTTGTTGGTATCAAAAGCTGAGATTAATATCTTTACTCGTTTTTAGTTTCATTAGTAAAAGCTTGAAAATCTCCCCCCAACGATTCGACAATAGATTTGGTATTAGCCTGAAGCATTTTTAGGTAGCTGTCACCACTACTTCCTGGTGCGCCCAAAGAATCGGAATATAATTCTTCTGGTGCGAGGCTTACCCCTGCTTCCTCGGCTACAGTTCTAATTAACTGAGGGTTAATGGTTGTCTCGGCAAAAATAGCTGGAATTTCCAGCTGTTGGATCGCATTAGAGAGATTTTTTACGGTTTGCGCACTTGGTTGTTCTTCGGTACTAATCCCAATCAAGGTTCCTGCCATTTCCAAACCATAGGCATTGGTAAAATACTGAAACGCATCATGAGTAGTAACCAACTTGCGCTGATTTTCGGGAATGGTTTCTATTTGTTCGCTAATCCAACTATCAACCCGTTCCAATTTTGCAATCAACTCCGCAGCATTGGCAGTAAACTCAGCTTCATCTTCTGGAGATAATTCTATCAGGCGATCGCGAATCGCTTCGGTCATGACGATCGCATTTTCGGCATCTCCCCAAACATGAGGATCGGGTTCATTTTGCCCTTGATATTCAAAATCCAAGGGTTCGACTACTTCTCCAACTGCAAATTTAGTCGCATTTCCTCCAACTGAATTAATCATTTTAATCAATCCAGGTTCGAGATTAAAACCATTGTATAAAATCAAATCGGCATTTTCTAATGCCACACTATCTTTGGGTGTTGGTTCGTATACATGAGGATCGGCACCTGGTTGCAAAATCCCTTGGTGTTCGATTTCATCTCCTCCAACTCTTTGAGTCAAGTCAGCAATAATCGTACTGGTGGAAACTACCTGGGGTTTGTCATCTTCCCCATCGGTAATAGCATTCTGCCTGTTGCATCCCGTTATCAGTAAACCCGCACAAATCCCCGCTAATAATAATTGACGACTATTAACTAACTGCTTTTTAAACATTCTGTTTCCCGTATTGACATTCTTATCATATTTCTTTCATAATATTTATCATAATCCTTTCATATTTATCGACCAGAAATTTTCTAGTTTAGATCCCCAAAGGATTTTAACTAGAGCCAACAGGAGTGACCATGAGCTATAGTAGCGCGATCGCAGTTAACAATTTAGGAGTCTGTTACCGCACGGTAGAAGCCTTAAGCGATATTTCTCTCAATCTTGTTCCAGGAAAAGTAACAGGAGTATTTGGCCCTAATGGTGCGGGTAAGAGTACTTTGGTCAAAGCCATGCTCGGTTTGATTCCTGCTAAGAGTGGTACGGTTTCTTATGATGGTCAACCCTTACAACACCATCTAGAAAAGATTGCCTACGTACCACAGCGATCGCAAATTGACTGGACATATCCCGTCACCGTCTGGGATGTAGTGATGATGGGTAGAGTCCGCAAAACAGGCTGGTTTCGTCGTTTTTCTAATGTTAGTCGTCGTCAGGGAATGGCTGCACTAGAGCAAGTTGAAATGACCGAGTTGAAAAATCGTCCTATTGGTCAACTATCAGGAGGACAGCAACAACGAGTGTTTTTAGCTAGATCTTTAGCACAACAGGCAGAAGTATTCTTTTTTGATGAACCTTTTGTGGGAGTAGATCAAAAAACCGAGAATATTATTTTTAATATTTTTCACCAGTTGGCAGACGAGGGCAAAATTGTCGTCGTAGTCAATCACGACTTGGGTGAATCGATTACTAACTTTGATGAGTTGATTTTGCTCAATAAAAAATTAATTGCTGCGGGTAAAAGACAGCAGGTATTAAAAGATGAAAATCTACAGCAGGCTTATGGTGGAAAAGTAATGTTTTTCTCGGAATAGTACTCTGTAAACAATTAATTGATGGGTTGGGGTAGACAAGACAAAGGCGTAATTCCGCATGTAGCAGGACAAAGGCGTAATTCCGCATGTAGCAGAGGAGTTCGACTAACTACTAACTACTGTACGGGCGGTTCGCGCGAAGCGTCCTAAAGGATACCGCTTCGCATAAAGCGAGTCCTTTAGGGAACCGCCCCTACTAACTCCAAACAATTACGGTCCAGAAAAAACCGCCTCTTCAATATCTTCGCGACTCAGAGAATACTTAAACGAACGGCTGAGATTATCTTGGCTTGCTTGAGGAGTATCGAAATAACGTACTGTCAATTCTTCGATCTCCAGACAAATTTCAGCTTTCCAGTTCGATTGGTTAAGATGCCAACAATGAAGGTTTTCTCGATCTTGGTTACAACCTTTACTACGCAGCCAGTCTTCGATAGTTGGCAAGGTGTGATTGTATAAAGGGGTATTTGCCTCTGGTAGACTCATAAAAAATGGGACGTTGGTAAATCAAGATATGATAATCAAATATACTATAGCAGTCTCAAATCATCTTAAAAATTCTCATCGTTAATAAACATGGATACAAAAGCTTTTAAACGTTCTTTGCAACAGTCAGAAAACTATCATCGTCGTAGCTTTGGACACGCTGAAGAAGTACACCAAACAATGAATACTGAATATCAAAGCAATTTGATTCAGACTATTCGCGATCGCAACTATCGCTATAGTAGGGGAGAGGTGACTATCCGTTTGGCCGAGTCCTTCGGCTTTTGTTGGGGTGTAGAAAGAGCGGTGGCTATGGCTTACGAAACTCGCCAGCATTTTCCCACCGAAAAAATTTGGATTACCAATGAAATTATTCATAATCCTTCGGTGAATCGACGTTTGCAAGAAATGAACGTAGGCTTCATCGAGGTTATTGATGGTGAAAAAGACTTTTCTGTCGTGTCTCCAGGAGATGTGGTAATTTTGCCCGCTTTTGGTGCTAGTGTTCAAGAAATGCAGCTACTAAACGATCAAGGCTGTAAAATTGTCGATACTACCTGTCCTTGGGTATCTAAAGTTTGGAATTCTGTTGAAAAGCACAAAAAACGTGACTACACCTCGATTATTCACGGTAAGTATGCCCATGAAGAAACTATAGCTACTAGTTCTTTTGCCGATCGCTATTTGGTAGTTCTGAATCTAGAGCAAGCAAAATATGTCACTGACTATATTCTTAATGGAGGCAATAAGAGCGAATTTTTAACTAAATTTAAACACGCTTACTCTCCAGGCTTCGATCCCGATCGCGACTTAGTTAGAGTCGGTATTGCTAATCAAACTACCATGCTCAAAAGTGAAACCGAACAAATTGGGAAACTTTTGGAACAAACTATGCTCAAAAAGTACGGTCCAACAGCATTAAACGATCATTTTATGAGCTTTAATACTATTTGTGATGCTACTCAAGAAAGACAAGATGCCATGTTTGACTTGGTAAAAGAAGACTTATCTCTGATGATTGTTATCGGGGGTTTTAATTCTTCTAACACCACTCACTTACAAGAAATTGCCATCGAAAACCATATTCCCTCCTATCATATTGATTGTGTAGAGAGAATTTTAAGTCGCGATCGCTTAGAACACAAACCTCTAGGTGCAGAAATTACCATCGCCGAAAACTGGCTACCTGAAGGTGAAATTACTGTGGGAATTACCTCTGGTGCTTCTACCCCCGATAAAGTCGTTGCTGATGTGATTGAAAAAATCTTTGAATTAAAAGCGGTAGCGATCGCCTAATCTATCAGTGATTAGTAACTGTTAAGTTATCTGTGTTTAGCTGTCAATCTATTCCAAGATAAAAAGGTTTAGTTGACAGCTATTAATTTATTTGGGGAATTTTTGAAGTTTTAATAAACAAACAACGTAGTCCCTTAACTTGTCACCAATGGCTTTGACCTGATGTTTTATTAGTTGGCGATCGCCTTGACCTGAATCTTTACCATTTTGGTGGGCATTAATACAATTAGCATTTAATCCAGATAAATTTAAAAATGCCCACCCTACGTTTTAAAACTCGCCTTTGAGGGCAGCATTACACCGATCGCAAATTGTCGGATCTTCAGTAAAGCTGCCTACAGATGGAGAATAATTCCAACATCTTTCGCATTTTTCACCATCGGCTTTAACTACGGCAATATTGGCAAGATCGGATTCGCTTTTATATTCGGCATCAGGAAGAGAATCGACTAATTCAACTTGGGAAGCGAGGAAGAAATAGCGTAATTCATCGACATCTTTCTCGCTAAGAGTACCCGAAGAATTGTAGGATGCAAGTTTATTTTTCAACTCGGCATCGGGAACTTGTAACAATACTTTGGCATCCAAAGAAGAACCAATCGCTTTTGCCGTTCTTGCCTGTTCCATTACTTTATTTACTTCATCCCGTAATTTGGTAATTGTTTCCCAGAATTGTTTAAGTTCGGGTTTTTGCCATTCGTCTTTTGTTTCTACCCAACCAGATTCAAACACGGATTTGTAACCCGTGTCGTAGGGTAAAGCTTGCCAGATATCTTCTGCCATGTGGCACAATACTGGTGCGATCGCTTTTGCCAAGTTTTCGATCGCAATTGCCAGTACTGTTTGACAGCTACGGCGACGGAAAGAATCGAGACTGCTGATATAGAGTCTGTCTTTGGCGATATCGAGATAGAAGTTAGACAGATCGACGACGCAGAAATTTTGGATCGCTTGGAAGAAGCGGAAGAATTGATAGCTTTCGTAAGCGTCAGTAACTTCAGTAAATACCTCAGTCATGCGGTGCAGGATATATTTATCTAATTCTGGTAAGTCTGCATAGGCTACTGCATCTTTGGCACGATCGAAGTCGTGTAAGTTACCCAATAAGAAACGGGCGGTGTTACGCACCTTACGATACATATCCGCAGTTTGCTTGATGATGTTATTGCCGATCCGCACGTCGGAAGAATAGTCTACCGAGGCTACCCACAGACGCAGTACATCTGCACCATAAGGGGGTTCTTGTTTTTTATTCTTACCGCCTTCGATGATTACTTTTGGATCGATACCATTACCCTTGGACTTACTCATCTTAAAGCCCTGTTCGTCTACCACATAACCATGAGTCAAGACGGTTTTATAGGGGGCGATACCGTTAGTCGCTACACTGGTTAACAAGCTAGATTGAAACCAACCGCGATGTTGATCCGAACCTTCCAGGTACATATCGACGGGATATTTCAAATCTCTACCTTTGACTACCGCAGCCCAAGACGAACCAGAATCAAACCAAACATCCATAGTATCAGTACCCTTGCGATAGGTGCGTCCGTTATTACGATAGGATTCGGGTAATAATTCTTCTACGGATAACTCCCACCAAGCATCAGAACCTTTTTCGGCGACGATCGCCTTAACGTGGTTAATCGTCTCTTCAGTTAATAAAGGTTCGTTGGTTTCCTCGTCGTAAAATACGGGGATAGGTACGCCCCAACTACGCTGACGAGAGATACACCAATCGGCGCGATCGCCTACCATAGAAGTAATGCGTTTTTCTCCTTGGGCGGGAATCCAGGTTACACCCGCGATCGCTTTTAATGCTTCATCTCTAAACCCTTCTACCGAAGCAAACCACTGTTCGGTAGCGCGGAAGATAGTCGGTTTACCAGTACGCCAGTCATAGGGATACTTGTGAACGTAGGCTTCGTTTTTGAGTAACGAACCTGCTTTGGTTAGCGCGTCGATAATTGCCTGATTCCCTTCACTTACCTTCTCATTACCTTTGGCTAGTACCTGCAACCCCGCAAACTCACCTGCTTCTTCGGTAAATCTTCCCGCATCGTCTACGGGGGAAAGAATGGGTAAATGATATTTTTGTCCCGTGATATAGTCTTCTTGTCCGTGTCCTGGGGCTGTATGTACTAAGCCCGTACCAGATTCGGTGGTGATATAGTCGCCACCAATGACTACTTTACTGTCGCGATCGTATAGAGGATGGCGATAAACAGTATTTTCTAATGCCTTACCCGTCAGGGTAGTTTTAACTTTTAATTCAACCCCGAAAGTCTCTGACAGTCTCTCTACTAAATCCTTGGCAACGATTAAATAAGATACACCTTCCTTTGCCATCATTGATTCTGTAGTAGGCAAAGGCGGACTAACTCGGTCGCCTGATGCAAGCTCAGGCGCGTGCGAGTTAGCGTTGCTCATCTCTACAACTGCATATTCCAAATCCCCATTAACCGCCACGGCTAAGTTACCAGGAATCGTCCAGGGAGTAGTAGTCCAGATGGCAACTTTAAGATTAGGCATATATGGTTCTAATTCTGTTGCGCCGTCTCCTAACTTAGTTACGGGGAAAGCTACGTAGATACTAGGTGAAGTATGCCCTTCGGGATATTCCAGTTCTGCTTCTGCTAGGGCTGTACGAGAACTCGGACTCCAGTGAACGGGCTTTAAACCCCGATAAATATGCCCTTTGAGTACCATTTGTCCGAAGACATCAATTTGTGCTGCTTCGTATTCTGGCTTGAGAGTTAAATAAGGATGTGACCAATCTCCCCAGACACCATAACGCTTAAAACTCTCACACTGTTCTTCTTGTGCTTGGAGTGCAAATTCTTTGGCTTTTTGACGCAGCTTTAGAGGAGTTAATTCTTTTCTTTCTTTGGATTTAATTTTTTGCAGGACTTTGAGTTCAATTGGTAGTCCATGACAATCCCACCCAGGGATATATTCAGTCTTGTGTCCCTGCAATAATTTATATTTGTTGATAATATCTTTAAGTACTTTATTCAGCGCGTGTCCCATATGCAACGAACCATTGGCGTATGGTGGGCCATCATGGAGAATAAAGGAGTCTTTAATATTATTTTGCGACAGTTGCTCGTAAATTTGGTTTTCCGCCCAAAATTGTTGTAATTCTGGTTCGCGTTGCACGGCATTTGCCCGCATACTAAAGTCTGTTTGGGGCAGATTTACGGTTTCCTTGTAGCTTTTTGCTTCTGTCACAGTTTCAACGAATTGAATTTAGTTAAGGTTTGCTCATCTTCTCATTTGTATATTATTACCCGATCGCACTACCGATTACAGATTTTTTAATTGCGATGTCTGAATACTGAGGTTTTATTTCTCGCAAAGGCGCAAAGACGCAGAGTAAAGATCGCTAAGATTACCTTGGAGATGACAATGGGGATTTTAATTTAAAGTCATCATATGAACTTGGTACAAAACCTCTTTGCGCTTCCGCCGTCACTAAACACCAAAGTAGTCAATCCCAACTTTAGTAATGATTTTGCGTTCACATTTGCGTTCACAATTGTCCTCTAAAATTACAGTGATAAGTTAATTGCTTGTTGTGAATATACTTAGATCGATCTGGAAAGTTCTTACCGATTTTTGCGATCGCTATCTTATTCTTGCCACAGTTAGGGTTTTTTAAAGTTTTTCTAATCTTTTCGTCAACGCTTTTTGGTTATACTAAAAATTTTTGATAATTGCATAATTGCAGCTACCTGCTATTTACTCTGTAAACTTTGGGTGTAACTCCGACCCACTTACGAAAATGTTGGGTCATCTGGGATTGAGAACTAAAGCCACATTCATAGGCAATATCTACTAGGTGTAGGTTGCTGTTTTTGAGTAGACTTTTGGCTTTTTGAACTCGTTGTTCGATGATGTATTTATAGGGGGCGACTCCCGTTGATTCTTTAAACAGATGACAGAAATAATATTGACTGATATCCAATAGTTGGGCGATGTCGTTGAGCTTGATGGGATGGTCTAAATTATCGTTGATGTAATTTATCGCCAGTTTGAGTTTATAGGTAGGTAAACCTCGCTGTTGTTGCTTGAGCTTAGCGGGAAAGGCACAGTAGTTACGTAGCAAATGAATGGCAAAGATATTTGCTAAAGATTCAATATACATTCTGTTGCCAAACTCGGTATTGTCTATCTCTTGTTTAAACTGCATTGCCAAAATATCTAATTGAGAATCACGAGATTTAATAACGGGTAAAATCTCAATTCGATCGGGATTAAAATAGTTATTTTCTAAAGCTACTTTCTGTAAAAAAGCGGGTTTAATAGCAAAAATTAAACATTCATTCGTACTTTTGTAATTCCAAAAACCAGAGATATGACTCGGTTTTAGCCAAAAATCACCTCTTGTATTTATACTATTATCTACCTTGTCATCCATTGACATAATTTGTCGTGAACTAAAACCACCAAGTAAATAACCCAAAAAATGGTGATTGACAAAATCTACTTCTATTAGATTAGGAGGTTGAATATGATGTTCAATAATTAGTCCTCCAGCGTGAATTGACTTTCGGGATAAGACCCAATCATCTTTTATGTAGTCTTTAAGGTGAGTTAAAGTTTGAGGCTTTAAGTTATTTTTGGCTCGATTATTCATAACATAAACAACAAAATATGATCGATGATTAAGTAGCCGATATAAAATCTATTTTTCTCTAAAAACAACTATAGATTACAAAAAACATTGCTTAATTTTTTTAAGCGATCGCCTTACAAGTAAAGTTTAAACTTGATTTTAATTTTTTTACCCCTCGATAAAACTCGATGCAAAATTTGAATTTATCTTAGGTTATTTACTCTTTAAAATGCGTTCAAGCTATGAACTAAAATTACTTGATCTCAAACAAGATTCGGATAAAAATAACAATAATCAAATAGAGTTCCGCCAAGAGTTTTTTTAAAGTAGAAATTGAGTGCTAATACAGGTAGTAAAACAGCCCAAATGTTGCTAAAGGGAAAGATCGCCTTAATCGTAGGTATTAAAGACAGCATAGGCAGTACCACCGCAGAGATAATGGCTCAGGAAGGTGCAAAAGTTGTTATTGCCGATCGCAATCCCAATCGAGGCAAAGCTCTGGTCAACAAGATTATCGCTAGTGGTGGTAAAGCGATGTTTCAAGAGATGGATGTCACCTTAAACAGATATCAACAGGCTTCGATGGAAACAATTGTGGGAAAATACGGACGCTTGGATATTGCTTTTAATAACGTCAGTGTCGATGGCGACTATTTTCCCCTAGCACAACAGTCAGAAACTATGGTGGCTGGCATTATCGACGTAAATTTTAACGGAATGTGGTTGAGCCTTAAGTATCAAATCGAGCAAATGCTAAAAAATGGCGGTGGCGTAATAGTTAATAACGTCTGTAATTTTAAAACCGATGGTTCTCCTGGTTGTTCGATTTATCGCGCCACTAAATCCGCAGTTGCTACCATGAGTCAGATTGCTGCATTGGAATATTCTCGCCATAATATTCGCATCAATACCATCACTCCTGGTTTACTAACGCGATCGTCTCAAAACTCCGATAATGTTAGACCTCCAAGCAATCCCGCGATCGTGCCGATGAATCGTCTTGGCAATCCTCAAGAAATAGCCGAAGCAATAGTCTGGTTGTGTTCGGACAATGCCTCTTACATCACGGGGCATAATTTACCTATAGACGGTGGTTTATCAGCATTGCCAATGAGTTGAATAGCAAGTTGATTCTATTGTCTTGCTCATGATGGTTTTTACTGAGTTATTTTATTACCCACAAAATTGTAAAATTGTTCGCTGCGATCGCTCGGTAAAGAAATGTCGATCTTTTTATTTCTTTAGTGGGAAGCAAAACGAAGATTTTTTAGTAATAATTTTAATAAAAGTATATTTAAATTAATATAGATTTAAACGAGCCATGAAATTACCAGAATTAGATCTCAGATCCATCGATCGCATCATAGAAATGGCATGGGAAGATCGTACACCCTTTGCTGCTATTGAAATGCAGTTTGGCTTGAAGGAAAAAGAGGTGATTGCCTTGATGCGCAAAGAAATGAAACCCTCTAGTTTTAAAATGTGGCGCAAACGAGTTACAGGACGCAAAACTAAGCATCTAGCAAAAAGAGGTTTTATCGAGGGTAGATTTCGCTGTAAAGAACAAAAGTAATTGAGTTAGAATTTTAGCGGTTTAAAGGAATGTCAACCGTAACCACTGTTCCGACATTTAGCTCGCTTTCTAAATAAATACGACCATGATGTAAGTCAACACATTTTTTGACCACAATTAACCCTAGTCCAGTACCAGGGATGCGACGAACATTTTGACCGCGATGAAAAGGTTCAAATAATTGTTCTAAGTCATTTGAGGGAATACCAATACCTTTATCGCTAATTTTAATCCTAATTTGGCTGGCATGAAATTTCAGAGAAACTTTAACTTCTCCCCCTTGAGGAGAATATTTAATCGCATTAGACAAGAGATTAGCAATAATCGATCGCATTAATTTTTCATCTAAGCTGACTCTGACTCCTTGTTGAGAACAATCGAAACTAATTTGATGTTCGCTTCCTGCACTAAGCTGTATTTCTTCAATACAATGGCAACATAGTTTTTCTAAGCGCAGGGGTTTGGGATTAAACTCTAATTTACCCGTCTCTGCCCGATTGATCGTTAAAATATCGTCTAGTAACTGCACCATATTTTTAACCGAGTTTTGAATTCGGCGGAGATTGCGCGATCGCTTATTGGCATTTTGCCAAACACTGGGAGAATTTTCCATTAACTGGGCTGCTGCTAATACCGTACTTAAAGGAGTACGAAATTCATGGGAAGCCATGGAGAAAAAGCGAGTTTTAATCGCGCTGAGTTCTTTTTCTCTTTCTAATGCTAGACTGATTTCCGATAAACGCTTGCGCTCTGTAATATCTCTAGAATTCACTAAAATTCTCGGTTCTGGGGCATCATCAATAAATTTTTGACTAACTGCTTCTAGAACTCGCCACGAGCCATTTTGATGTTGATAGCGAAACTCTATGGGTAGCACGGTAGGAGAATTTTGCCAGACATCAATTACTCCCTGGCTAGCTTGATTCAAATCATCACGATGAATAAAATCGAAAAAATTTTGACCGATTAAGCTTTCGGGAGAATAGCCAATCACAGTTTGAACTGAAGGGCTAGCATAATAAATCTTGCCAGCAGGATCGATAATCGTAATAATATCTAAAGCATTTTCTACTACTCGACGAAAACGCTCGTCACTTCTTCTTAAAGCTTGTTCGGTGAGTTTTCGCTCGGTAATATCCCGTTGTACGGAGATCCAGTGAGTGTATAACCCTTGTTTGTTGGCTACCGCAACTATACTAAATTCTACCCAAAACTCCGAACCATCCTTGCGATAATTAATTGTCTCTACGGTAACAGGTTGCCATGTAGCTAGAGCTTTTCTAACTTTAGCTAAGGCTTGACGATTGGTTTTCGGCCCTTGAAGAATGCGGGGAGTTTTGCCGATAACTTCTTCTAGAGTATAGCCTGTAGTTCGAGTAAAGGCTTCATTAACATAAATAATTCTCGGCCCTGGTTCATCGATTGGTTCGGCTTCGGTGATCAAAACTGCATCGTTAGTATTGACCACCACTGATTGTAACAAACGTACTTGCTCTGCTTGTTCCTTTTGTTCGCTAATATCGGCTACTACCGCCACAATTCCATCGATCTTATCTTCACTATTAATTAAAGGTGCAGCAGAAAAGACAATATCAATTTCACTACCATCTTTCTTGTATCGTCTAATTTCTAAACTAGGGGGAGTAATACCCTGAAGGATTTTTTGTCCGATCTCATGATATTGATGAACTTCAGTGGTATTAATTACAGGATTGGGTTGACCGACAATTTCTGTTTCTTTCCAGCCAAATATCCTTTCTGCAGCAGGATTCCAAATTTTAACTCGTTCATCCAAATCCACTGTAAAAATAGCACGAGGGGAAGCTGCAATCAAAGACTGGAGAGTATGATTAGTGTGTCTTAAAGCTTGTTCGGTGCGTTGACGCTCTACTATTTCATCTTTTAATGCCTGGTTAGTTTGAGCTAATTCTTGGGTACGCCGTTGGACTCTATTTTCTAAATTAGTATTGAGTTGCTGTAGTTGAGTATAAAGTTCGGACTGTTGAATGGCGATCGCAACTTGAGTGGCTAATTGTTTCATTAATTCCACTTCTAATGGTTGCCATTTTCTTGTCCTACTGCACTGGTGAGCAATTAGTAGTCCCCAAAGATAAGGCATTGCCGTTTGAGATTCTTCGGACTGGGAGATGTTTCTAGTTTCTTGGACGATCGGGACAACTAACTTTGCCTGAACTCCAAACTGTTTCACAAAATCAGACAAGCACTCTTCGACATCATCCCGGTCAATATTAGTAATGGTACGACTTTTGCCCCGAACATAAGCTTGATGATATTCACTAGGAAAAACCTCTTCAGGAAAAGTTTGTCCCAGAATAGCAGGATAAGGAGATAGTACCGTTTCGGTAATGGTTCTACCCGTACCATCTTCTTCAATACGATAAATTAAAACGCGATCGCAATTTAAAAACTCTCTAACCTCTTTTACCGTCGTGTTTAAGACATTATCCAAGTTCAAAGATTTACGGATTTGTTGAGCAATTTGATTAATTACCCTTTCTCGTTCCCTTTGTTTCCAGAGATTAGTTTCTGCTTGACGACGACGAATCATTTCTTGGCAGATCAGAAAATAACAACCCCATAAAATAATCCAACTCACTGCCAAACTGATTACGGGATGAAAAGATTGCCAATTATCTAGAGCAAAATCAACTTGGGGATTAAACATACAGCAAGTCAACTATAAATTTAGGTAATGATAGATCTTTGTCAAGGAAGGAGGGAAGAGGGAATTATTACAGTCTTTGATGCTTTACTGTGACTGTTGCAATCGTAGTAGTGGACTGACACGCTTAAAATAGTGCAATAGGAAAATACCTATCTGTGTTTATCTGCGTTCATCTGTGGATTTTTCTAATGCCTCAAATTAAACTTGTCACACCAGTAGATTAATCTATACGTGTCTAAAAAAACAGGACTGTTTCGTCACCGACAGCCCTGGGGAGGAATCAAATTAAGTATTATCAAAAATTGTTAAAGACTAATCCAGCCAAAAGCTGCTAAAGCTACTGCTAAAGTTAATAAGCTTAGTAAACCCGCACCAGCGAAAGTTAAGATTTTGGCCACCAATAATACTGGCGCAGGTGGTAACTCAGGCTGGCTATAAGCCCAATCATAATTTACCTTTTTATGGGCAAAATAACCGATATCTTCTAATTTAGAACGATAATCTGCTCCATAGCGGGGCATTCTGGCAAAAGGAGCCTCACCCTCTATACGCTGAGGTAAGATCCGCCTTCTTTGATAAGGAACAATATCATCACCAAAATTGTCGAGATACTCGTCACTGTCTAATAAAGCGTCAATAAATCCTGTTAATCCTTTAGTCGCTAGGACAATTGACCAAGCAAGTTTTTCGCGATCGCTATAAACATTACGTCCTAAAACTCTCTGGACGCACATTTCGGCAAAACGATAATTGCTGTTTGGTTCATAATTACGTCTTCTAAAAGTATCTGAGAGTAATAAACCACGAATAAATTCCCGTACAGTAATCTGACCAGCACGTAACTGAGATTCTAATCCTTTTTCACGACTACTAGCAAGAATCTGCTGTTCGTTGAAGATTTGTCGATATGCTGCCCAAATCAACTCTTGAATCTCGGTATTAGAAAGAATATTTTCGGAATTATAAATCCTAGACTGTTCATCACCAGGAATTTCATAACCCAAAACTCGCTGATTTTGACTTGAAGGTGAGTATTCTAGTAGAGGAATCGCCATATTATTAGTTGATTTTATAAAAATTGAAGATTTATGGCAGTATTAATCCAGAGCGAGACAATTTTAAACACCGCTTTACCTGAAAATACTGGTTGAGAATTAATAGCTGCACTCTATTAAGCCCCATATCTTAGAACAGTAACAACAAGAAGTAAGCAAAATAGGGAGTAAAGAGTAAAGAAATCGGAAAGTTTTTCAGTTATGCCTGCTACAGACTAAGAAAATATTTTTGTCACAACTCCAAAACATTATTGATTTTCTTGTAAGTTAGAACTGGTTGTAAAGATATCCGTCTTGTGTAACGAAGTCTAGTTTGATTTTTGAATAATAGATAGTATTGCAGAATGCGAATTCTTTTGGTTGAAGATGATTTTAATTTAGCAGAGACTTTGGCAGAAGCAATTACTGACCAAAGATATATGGTTGATGTCGCTGATGATGGAGAGTCGGCATTAGATCGGATTAAAGTTCTAGACTACGATTTAATCTTGCTAGATGTGATGCTTCCCGATCTTAATGGGATCGCTCTCTGTGAAAAATTGCGATCGCAAGGTCATCAAATGCCCATCTTAATGATTACAGCTTTAGATACCATCAGTGACAAAATAACAGGGCTGGATGCAGGAGCGGATGATTATATTATTAAGCCAGTGGACTTAGGGGAATTATTTGCTCGAATTCGCGCTTTATTAAGACGAGGCAATACTTCTTTACCGCCGATTTTAGAGTGGGGTCAATTACAGTTTAATCCCAGTACTTATGAAGTGAGTTATGGCGAGCGACCAATACATTTAACTCCCAAAGAATATAGTATTTTAGAACTTTTGTTGAGAAACGGTAGACGAGTTCTCAGTCGATCGGTAATTATCGATAGTATCTGGTCGCTGGAAACTCCTCCAGATGAAGATACTGTCAAAGTTCATATCAGAAGCTTGCGTCAAAAGCTAAAAAAAGTAGGTGCTTCAGGAGATTTTATTGAGACAGTTCATGGTTTAGGCTATAGATTGAACAAAGTTGAAGAGAAAGTTGAAGAAAAATAACCCTTTAAGAGCAACAGACAAACTAGAATGCGATCGCCCTGTTCATCTAGCGATCGCATATCAAAAGGTAGTTGAGCAATTTTTGGTTAGCCAAGATTTTAAGCTGTTAAACAAGTGATTGTCGGAGTCTAGAAAATATCGATTTAAGCAATTTAGTGAAGACCTTTTGCCATTTTGGCAAACAATACTTGTTGACTTAAATAAAGTAGATGTAGTTTGCTTATCTGATGTTTCAATTCCTTAATATCTTCAATATTTTCAATGGAATCACAAAAATTACGATGGGTTAGCTGTTTTTCTAGGGGTAAGTTGTTCATAATTGGTACTTTTTAATTTGACTATCAATACTGTATATGGTGTAATATGTCAAATTTGAATTATTTATGCAGGATCAAAAAAAATTCGGAATTAAAGTTATATTTCTGTAACGCAATAGCTTCTAATTTCGTCACGATCGAGTAGAGGAAGGGGTTGCTCTGCAATCATGAGAACATTCTCTGGAGTTAGACTACGAGAAAGTCTAGTTCAACCAAAGATTTTTTAAATTAACTTTAACTAACATTTTGCTCATGACCAGAAATCAACAGTCAGTAGCCAAAACTATTAGAACCTATCTAATTCTGAGTGCGATCGCTTTGGCGATGTTGTTTCCCTTGTTGTGGTTAGTAGGGACTTCTTTTAAATCCCCGACAGAAGATATCTTTACTTTTCCGCCTCAAATCTTTCCCGCACAACCAACCTTTGATAATTTCTTGACCGTTTGGGATACCGAACCATTTGGACTGTATCTATATAATAGTGCGATCGTCGCCGTTCTTACCGTTGGTCTCAATCTACTATTTTGCTCTTTGGCTGCTTACCCGCTAGCACGTCTTAACTTTCGAGGACGGGAATTTATTTTTGCTTTAGTACTAGCTACGATCGCGATTCCCTTTCAAATTGTCATGATTCCCTTATATATTTTGGCAGTCAATTTAGGACTGCGCAATACCTATTTAGGGATTATTTTGCCAAATTTGGCTTCAGCCTTTGGTATTTTTCTCTTAAGGCAGGCTTTTAAAGCCGTACCCTTAGAATTAGAAGAAGCTGCACGTATAGATGGCTGTTCTGAACTTGGTATTTGGTGGAATGTTATGCTCCCCGCTATTCGTCCCGCCTTGTTTACCCTGGCTATTTTTGTCTTTATTGGCTCTTGGAGTGATTTTCTTTGGCCCTTAATCGTTTTAGACGATCCAGACTATTACACCTTACCAATTGCAGTCGCCAATTTAGCAGGTTCTTTTTCCCTGGACTGGAGATTAGTCGCAGCAGGTTCGGTTATTTCTATTGCTCCTGTCTTACTACTATTTTTGTTTCTACAGCAATATATCGTCCCTACTGATGTTGGTAGTGGAGTTAAAGGTTAGATAAATAAGTAGCAAGTAATTACAGAATTACTAATAACTCCGAACTCCGAACTCCGAACTCCGAACTCCGAACTACTCACCCGCTAGTTTTTGGGGATAAGTTGCGATACAATACAAGTCTCTTGACTACGTTATCAAAGGCATCATGGGGAACACATTCGGTCAGATATTTCGCATTACTACTTACGGTGAATCTCATGGGGGAGGTGTCGGGGTAGTTATTGATGGCTGTCCCCCACGGCTAGAGATTAGCGAGGCGGAAATACAGATAGATCTAGACCGCAGAAGACCAGGACAAAGTAAGATAACTACACCTAGAAAGGAAAGTGATACCTGTGAAATAATTTCGGGAGTTTTTGAAGGCAAAACTTTAGGAACACCAATCTCGATCTTGGTCAGAAATAAAGATGCCCGATCGCAAGACTATAATGAGATGGCGGTTAAATATCGCCCTTCCCATGCTGATGCTACCTATGATGCCAAGTATGGTATTCGTAATTGGAAAGGTGGCGGACGTTCTTCAGCAAGAGAAACTATCGGTAGGGTGGCTGCTGGTGCGATCGCGAAAAAGATTCTACGCCAGGTTGCAGGAGTCGAGATTATTGGTTACGTTAAGCGCATTAAAGACATTGAAGCAGAAGTTGACCCCAACACCGTTACTTTAGAGCAGGTAGAAAGCAACATCGTTCGTTGTCCCAATGCTGAATGCGCTGAAACTATGATCGAGCGGATCGATTTAGCCAGAAAAGATAAAGACTCTCTCGGTGGGGTAGTAGAATGTGTGGCTCGTCACGTACCCAAGGGTTTGGGCGATCCTGTTTTCGATAAGCTAGAAGCCGAACTAGCTAAAGGTGTGATGTCTCTTCCTGCAACCAAAGGCTTTGAAATTGGTTCTGGTTTTGCAGGGACAACTATGACTGGTAGCGAACACAACGACGAGTTTTATATCGCTGAAAATGGAGAGACTAGAACTGTTTCTAATCGTTCTGGAGGAGTCCAAGGGGGAATTTCTAACGGAGAAAATATTGTAATTCGCGTGGCATTCAAACCTACCGCAACTATTGGTAAAGAGCAAAAAACCGTTACTAAAACTGGAGAAGAAACTTTACTTTCCGCCAAAGGCAGACACGATCCTTGTGTCTTACCTAGAGCCGTGCCAATGGTAGAAGCAATGGTCGCTTTGGTCTTGTGCGATCGCCTTCTATACAATCAGGCACAATGTCAAACATTAAGCTTTCACATCGATACTTAACTTACTTTTAAATATAAAATCTTAGGATTGTATAACTTTAAGATTTAGCCTCAGCTTAACTCCCATATGTCTTCCAATCCTTCTCCTCGTCAAATACTCCAAACTTTGTTACCTCATTTGAGAGTAGCTGCGGGTTATGCACGGCAAATCCAAACTAAAATTGCTTCCTTACCAGCTAAAGATGCGGGGGACAATTTTTTATCAGCAGCATTGACTGATGCGGATCTTTCAATTCAGACTATGGTAGAAGTGGCTTTGTTAGGAACCTTCCCTAACCTTGCCTTCCATGGCGAAGAATACGAACAGTCTCGCAATACCAAATACTTTACTGCTACTGAATTAGATCGCCAACAGGATTATTTAGTTACTTTAGATCCCATTGACGGCACAAGATATTATCTCGATGGTTTCAATAATTATCAAATCATTTTGAGTGTCCTGGGCAAAGAAAGTTATGAGGCAGTAATTGCAATTTCTCCCGCTCAAGATTGTTATTACTATACTCTAAAAAATCAGGGAGTATATAAGGGAAACCTAGAGCAAGATTTAGATAGCTGTCAACCATTAAAAATAATAAATCCCCATCCGACTGTATTATTAGGTTGGGGAATGGCAGAGCTAAAACCCTTATTAGAGGATAAATATCAGATAATCGATATAGAAAATTGCTATTCTTCCGCTCGGCAACTACCAAATTATAACGGGATCTTTTCAGGAGATTTAATTGGTTGGATAACCAAAAGAGGGAAGTTTATCGACAGTGCAGCCTTGGCTTTTATGGCACAAGAAAATGGCTGTATAGTTACGGGATTTGATGGTTTGGCGTTGCCACCGTTATACGACTGTCAGGATTATAGTTATGATGGAGCGATCGTCGCTAATTCTCCCCAACTTCATCAAGATTTATTAGCAGCCTGTCAAAAGTTTACTTGAGATAATTAAGATACAACTAATCAAAACTACTTGCTCGATAGATGAATAACTGCCAAGCTTTACCTAAAACGCCAAACTTATCAAGTTTTATTGTTTATTTATTCTCGGTTGCAACGCTGGTTATTTTTTGATCTTTAGCTATCGATCGCCCTGTCATTGGACAAACTGGTGATACCAATTCTCTATAATAATGCACTCTTCTGAAATTTAATCTCTTTGCACCCAATGCGACGGGCATAAACGCCTTTGTGACTTTGCGTGAGATATCAACTTAAAATATTAAGTGCAACTTCAAGGAGAAATGGTATGAGCTTGAAGTTGTAGCAGAATTCTCCGCCGAACATTCCCCTGGTAATATTGCCCAATAAGTGGGTTTACTACGCACCCATGAGGGGTACGTCTTTATATCGCATCTCTACTGAAGATTTACTCATTGACATCCTCCCGTCGGCGTGTGCTGTCGGCATTCCTAACCTCACGATTAGGTCTTTCTGATTCAACCGCACATATCTAGACACAACCTTAAGATCATGCCCCCGACATTGGTACGTCCACAGACCTTCGACCCAACAACTCGATTGGATATGCCGAGGAAACCTCGGCA
>JASJEI010000281.1 GCA_030064795.1 Pleurocapsa sp. MO_226.B13
TTCCCAGTATGTTTGATTATTTCAATCAATAGTTCAGTCAAATTCAGGACTTGGAAAACTCAGTTAAATTCAGGTTTGGACTTTTTGTCCAAAGTCCAATGATAAGATAGGTATTTCTAATAAATTTGTCTTCCTTATTAATTCAATTGATATGTTTGCGTGGTTGTTAAACTGGTGATTTCAATGCTTGAATCTGGTTTTTTAAGATCTTTATTTCCGATTGCTGCATTTGCATCTTTTGCAACAAAGTTGAGAGCCAGTGGGAGTTAGAATTAAGACCAACCACAGCGTTGATTTGTTTTACACCTTTTTGCTCTGAATTTTCCCAAGCTCTACCAACAATCAGGGCAAATTGCTCTGCTGTGATCTCGTGAGGTGAGACTGCTATCCCTATACCATCATTGAAACCTGAAGGGATAATATAATCTCCTGATTGCACAGTCCCACGAACTTTAATCGGCACTTGTCCCAAAAACGCTACTTGTTCATAGAGATTTTGCTCTTGCTCTTCGGGAGCTTTGCCTAAGACAATAGGCTGATTAGTAATTGCCATAACTTGATCTGCTCCCTGGGTGTATTTGGTAACTTTGCCACCAAATATACCTACTAGTTCACCTGGTTCAATTACTTCTCCCTCATTAAGTCTTGGTAAGTATTCTGCATAATCTCCACTACCGCTTTTCAAACGAATATTATTATCGCCAGTTCCCTCAATGGAGCCAACGTCACGGTCACCAGATTTAAAGGTAATAAAATTACAGCCTCCACCAGGGGAAATAGTACCTATCTTGAGAGCTAAAACATCTGCACTGCTACCACTGCTAGTATTTTCAATCACTGCAATATGATTAGCCATCGAAGCAGCAGCATTTTTAGTACCCCTAACATGTAAAGTCGTAACTGGATTAGAAATTCCAATTCCCACCCTACCTGGTGATTTATTTTGAATTAGTAAATTGCCACCGCTAGCTTGTAGATGTAGGTTAGAAACCGTTCCATTATTTCTAGCCATAATTTCATTATCATCTATGGCAAGATTGGTACCATTAGTGTTACCGACAACTAAATAGCCACCGCTACCGGGTTCTGCATCACTACCACCGATAATGTGCAATCTGGCTTGGGGATTTGTGGTAATAATACCTACATTACGATTTTCAGCAATAGTTAAAGAATTTAGACCATTACTGGCTCTCAGAGACAAGTCTCCATCATCGTTGATCCGAATTCTCGATGTGTTACCAGCATCTCGGATATCTGCTCCGCGCAGCCGTAAATCACCATTGAGATCTAAAGAACCTGTAGTCGTTAAGCTGCCATTTACCGTCAAATCTTCATTGATATTGACACTGCCACTCACGTCTAATTTCTGAGCAGGTGAGTTGGTTCCGATCCCAACATTACCATTTCCTCTAATAACCAGCGCGGTTTCTACTACTCCATCGTTACCCGTATTAACAACAACGATTCCTCCATCAGGATCGAGGTTATTCCCATCAGTTTTTTCAATCACTAAAGCATCTTGATTAGTTCCGAAGAAATTGTTGTCGTACCTGAGCCGAAAACCATCTCCATCGGGGGTACCAGATTCATTAGTATTATGGAAAATCTGAGTTCCTGTAGTTGGTAAATTTAAGGTATTTGCCTGAATAGTTCCACTGGCATTGATTCCACCTACCGTTAAATCATTTTCGATTGTTAGAGAACCTGTCACAGCACCAGAAACGCTTAATTGCTGAGTGGCGATCGCACTATTAACAGTTAGGCTATTATCAATCGTTAACGGTGTAGTCACACTACCTATTACACTAAGTTGATTTGTACTGATAGCGTTATTTACTGTGAGACTCTCCTCAATTCTGAGTTCTCCGAATTCCAAAGCAAGTTGGTTGGCTTGCGGACAAGAAAGTCGGGGCCATTCGGTTTGATCCTCGAAAGGATCGTCTAGATCATCACTGGGGGTTAAGATAAACCGCAGACCATCTTTAGCTTCAACTGGCATAATTGTTTCTCCTTATAAAGTGGGAAGTTCTCAAAAATTTGTCTCTCGCATTAATTCGATTGAGCAGCAACTGATTCTATATCGGAAGAAGAATGGGAATTATCTTCTACTGGTGCTTGGGTTTGAGTCAGCAACTCTTCTAGGACTTGAATTGCTCCACTGATACGTAATAAAGTTTCTCTGAGGTTTGTTTGTTTTGTTTCCAAATCAGCTAGCATTTTTTGACCAGATTCAAATTCTGCTTTGAGGGATTGAAGACGTTGTTCTAATTTTTCTTTCATAAGTCTTTCAAGATATTTTTAATAGTTATTTTTGCGTGGTTGTTTTAAAAATAGGAGCAATCTTATAACGCAGGGCTTGATTATTGCAGCATCACCAAAACAGGAATTTTTCCCTTGCCGCTACTGAGAGAACTCAAGGCTTTGCCAATAATCGCGCCAATGGCTCGCTCTGGCTCTAGCACTTTTTGGGCGTGACCTTTGGTGGGACTGGTGGTGAGTAAATCTCCAACTGCGATCGCTGCAATATCGGCATCGACCTTACAGTAGGAAAAACATCCCATAGTCACCATGCTGCCCATTTGCTGATCCTGTACCACAGTGGTATTGATTCCTTCCTGAGTTTGAGCTGTCAGAGATTGGAATGGATGAGGGGCTTGAAGACTGGCTGCGATCTCTTCGGGCATTTTCTCTAGAGACACTTGCCCTTGTAGGACTTCTGGCGGTAGTTGTGCCAAAACCTCTGGTGGGATCTCTGATGTTTCATGTTCAACATAGGGTAAATCATTTTCTGTGGTTACCTTGGAAACAATTCCACATACCCTTGTGTCATAGGCTTGGGTAGTCAAATCCACCTCTGGGATAGGAATGTCATTTCCTGTAGCATAAAACCGTGAAACGGGATGCTCTGATAGCACTACCACGTCACCTTGTTCAATTGGATCGCCGACAGCATTGACAAAACGATCTGAAACATAGCCAGATTTATCTCCACTACGAATGGTGAGATCTTGAGCCGATAACCGCCCTGCAATATATACCTCTCCATTACTACTCACTGACAACTTGGTGGCGAAGCTGTTGAATCTGATTCCTCCTGGAATTCCTGATTGACTAGGATGACCAATCCGAAATTGATAGTTTGGTGCATCTTCGCCCAGCAGTTGTCGTTTGGACAGAGACAATTTTAGATTATTTGTTGAATCAAGCCAAAAGCTGAGGATATTTCTCGTGAATTGGATCTCATTGCTGCCACCTCTTAATTCGAGGTTGCCTCCTGAAATATTTCCAGTTAAGGTCAAATCTCCATTAATATTGACACTACCACTCACATCTAATTTCTCAGAGGGATTTGTTGTTCCAATACCAACATTCCCCCCCATGATAGCCAAATCACTAGAAAGGCCCTTAGCAAGACCAATCCAACTTTGGAATTCAGGATCGGCTTCGGTTTGTGCCCCCATTTGTTGAAATCGAATTCGAGGGCGATCGTCCAAGTCACTTAAGACAAGGAGAGGTGCATTATTGGAGCCATATTCGACCCAAAGCCTTCCACTATCACCACCAGCACCCATTCTCAGCCAGGGTTGTGAAGCGGTGGGCAGAATATCTAATTTAGCTTCAGGGCTTGTTGTTCCAATGCCAAAGTTATCACCTACAGTTAGATTATTCTCTATGGCTAGTGAACCAGTAACATTACCAGAAACACTTAATTGCTGAGTGGCGATCGCATTACCCACAGTTAAATCATTCTCTATAGTCAGAGAACCTGTTACCCGATCTGTCACACTTAATTGAGCAGTGGCGATCATATTATTCACTGTGAGACTCTCATCAATTCTGAGTTCTCCGAATTCCAAAGTAAGTTGGTTGGCTTGGGGACAAGAAAGTCGTGGCCATTCGGGTTGGCTGTCAAAGGGATCGTCTAGATCCTCAGTGGGGATGAAGATAAACCGGAGACCATCTTTAGCTTCAACAGGCATAATTGTTTCTCCTTGTAATTTCAAAATACAACATCGAGATCAGATGCAAATTTTTGGAAAGCTATGTTTTCTCTATCAACTGTTTCGTTGCGACATCAATCTGGTAATTATCGTGTAATGTTACAGCCTCAATCTGCATTAATTCTTCCGTCAGTGGAACTTCTAAGACAAATTCATTGGCATCGAGAATTTCAAAAGGGCTCTCTGTCCCGATTGGCATAAATTTAACTTTAGAAACTGAAAGAATTTCTCCTGCGGAATTATATTTAATAAAAATCTTCATGATTATTCCAACTCAATAAAATTGAATGCCAAACCAATAATGATTTAACTTTCCAGCACGGCATAAATTTTGTAGAAAATCTCGATTGTGTTACCTAGAGGATTCCTAAAAGTTACAATATGCTGCATTGAATCACCTACCGTCACATAAGCTTGCTCCCAGGTGAATCGCGCTCCATCCGTAGTTGAATAGGCATAGACTAAGAGAAATGCACTATTGGGTTGACTCCTGGAAGTCTCGAACGCCATAACATTATGGGTTCCGGCTGCGCCAAGAGTAGCGCTTTCATCTTTACGGAGTTCTTTTTTGAGTTTACTGA
Source organism: Pleurocapsa sp. MO_226.B13 (assembly GCA_030064795.1). The sequence goes on from JASJEI010000281.1 coordinate 4,586, forward strand.
TAGAAACAGCATTATCAGCTAGAACAGAACCAACACCTTGACGCACACCGTTATCAAACTGATCGCCAACAGTACCTGGTACATTGCCAATTGCATCGAGTGTAAATCTGGCTAGGCGAATCACTGTACCACCAGTTGGAGGAGTTTCTGTGCTAGCTTCAATGCTAGGTTTCTCGGTGATTCGAGTTTCTGTATTCTCTCTATCAGGAGACTGGCGATCTTCTGGTCTCAGTTCTTCGTTATACCTGATTGTAATGTACACTTCAGAATTAGGAGGATAATTCGTAGAGTCGCTCAGATCGAGAAGAGACTCTTCTGATTGCACAATTTCCTGTCCTTCAAGATCAATAGCAGTACCAGGAGTAACTTTAACTTCTTTGGCATCGGTTTTCTCCACCTCTAATCCCTCAGCAATGCCGGGAGAGTGCAGCAATCGATTGTGACGATGCCGCCTATCTAAATGATAGTTCTGCTCATCCGTAAAATCTGGTTCTTCCATAAATTGATTGGTAAAGTAACGCAATCGTTTTGTAACATTGTCAGCCATTGTTTCCCTCCAAATTTGTAAAGGTTTTCAAGTTACCGATCAGCATATTCTCGCCGATTGTGGAACGTTCAGGATTGCCAATTTGAATTGTTTCGTAGAAAATTGTCAGGTCGTAATTTGTATGTGCTGGTTTTTGCAAGTCAACTAAAGCTAAGATAATATCTGCTTGTCGCTGGAGTAATTCTCGATCTGGAATAGGGAGTGTGACTTCAACTTTGAAGGAATAGGGAGGACTACCTTCAATCTGAGTGTTAACCCCAATTGTTGAATTGACACCAATTTGAAAAGGAGTATCTTCGGGTTCGATAATCCTGGGTTCAAACTCTTTACCTGTATAGATTTGCAGCAACTCTACTAGGTTCTTTTTGGTTCCCCGAAAACGATAAAGAGAAACAATATTGGCGAGAAAAGCTTGTTGTTGTTCCTGTGTCCAGTCGGCTCTTAAACTTAGAGCAACCCAACTTGCTAGCCATTGCAGGAAGTCATTGAGGATCTCTTGCTGTTGTGCATTGTTGGAATCAAAGAACTTGTCAATTTCAGTGGGACTGAAAAGCTGATAAATTTGGCTGATTTCTTCTTCTAGTCCAGTTTTCGGCTCAGACTCAGCACCTTCTAGTCCAGTTAAAATTTGTTCAAAAGCTAGTAAAAAACGACCCAAAAACTGCTGTTCGCTATAGATTTCTGGTAGATACTGAAGATAGGTACTTGTTTGATCTGAACTTACTGACATAATAATTACACCTTAAAGTTAATCAAGATTTAGTTAAATTTTCTGGAGATTAGATGGCACGATTTTTACCATGATCTCCTCAGCTTTGAGTAGTTCATATGGTTTGACTTTCCATCCTACTAATTGCTTGCTACCTTGAGTTTCGATCCTGCGATCGCGAATCTGTTCTTCATTATTTGTCATCTCCACTGAAGTCACATAATCAATACCTGGAAGTTGGTCAAGTAATTGATAGATTTCGGAGATAAACAAATTCCGACCGAATGGCCAACCGCTTTGATCTTCTCCACCAATGAAAGGATCGAGAAAATCGGCGATCGCTTTCTTAACTTTGTTGCGAATTCCTTGGATTTCATTATCCTGATTCTGAATATCAATATCATCTGCTGGAATGTCAGGAAGCAGAGCAACTGTGACTTGAAGCCTAACTTTGAGATATTGCGGTTCAACAACATGCAGACGTGTGGTTAGCAGTCGACGCTCATCTAAATCTTCTTTAACTTTAGAAATAATCTCAGAAAGATTAACTTCCTCTCTTGGTTTAGGAACAATAATTAAACCAATATGTCCTGCTCTCTCGATGTCAAAACTGCGGCGCAAGTCACGCCTGGGAAGACAGCGTACTCGTGCAACACGAGAGTCAGCTTTTTTTGCTAAGTCCTCAAAATCTTGACAAGAAACTGCTCGTTCCTGCCGACGTAACTTACGAATCGTATCCTGTTTGTCTCGATTAAGGGCCTCTTCTTCAGTGCCAGAAGGTTGCCATTGAGGACCATTCAATAACTTAAGAAAAGAATGGACATTTTGAGCTGTCACCCGATTTTGCCGATATAGCAGCATCTCCGTTAAATAGGCAAACATTTCAATTAGGGTAATTCCTGGATCGGAAGGATTATGATTTGTCCATTTCTCCGCATAGGTAGGAATCATACTTAGAGCTTCTTGCACTAAGTCGTCATATTTTCGATCATCAAGATTAGGTAATTCTAAGGGCATGGTAATTCCTCCTCACGATTCGACCAAGATTAAACTGATGTCATGGTTACCTGAATAGACCAAGAAGCGATCAGTCTGTTTAGCACCTGGTGGTTCTTCGATTTCGTCATTTATCCTGAGACTGCGAACGTGATCGACTCCCGATATTCCCTCCAACAATCGATAAAAATCAGATTTGTAGGGTTGACGACCAAAATCCCAACCCGCCTTATCAAAACCACCCTTCAGGGGATGGAGGAACTTCTCTAATCTTTCTTCAACTGCTTGTGCTACCTCACTTGCTCCTTCGAGGGAAGTTAAAGCAATTTCTGCGGTAATATCGACACGCACATAGGGAGGCCCTACCACCGAGATATTTACTGTTGGTTCAGCATGCTTCTCTAGATAGTCTTGGACACGGCGAATCAGCTCTAGACTGGGCAAAGGTTTAACTTCTTGAACTTCTCTTGAGCGGGGGACAATAATGACGCTGACTGCTCCAGGTAATTTTGTGACTTTGGTATCTACCAAAAGATCTGCTTGTAAATTTGCTAGGGGGATACATTTAGCCCTATTTACTTCTGGGGAGGCAAGCTTGGCTAAGTCTTCGTAATCTTCTCTGGTTACGGCACGATTACGATGGCGAATTTCCCTAGGTGCTCGCTCGATTAAGGAGTCGCGGGTTTCTGCTTCTGCACCACCTGCTGCTGCTTCGTAGTTAATCACTCTGTCCACATAAGGGACTGTGGTTTTAAGTTGAACAATTGACTTGGCAGGTTTGTTTCCCATCTTGCCACCCCCTGTTTGATAGGTAGTCATGCGAATGTTGCCTCTACCACGAGGCGGAATTAGTCCATTGTGACCATCTCCAAAGATAATTTTGCCCGTAAGGCGATCGAGGATATAATGGCGATCGCGTGGTTCTGACTTATAAAAATCTTTCACTTGATGCCAACGTACCCAAAATTGCTGAGAACTTCCTGTAGCTTCAGAAAAAAGTGCATTGATCTGGGAACTTTCTTCTGTTGCCAGCGCTGCTAGCTCTTGATCTGAGGGTTTTTCTGGCTCCCGCACTTCCAATTTCTGCCCCTCTAAGACAGGTACTTTAGCTGTGCGGAATTTTTGCTCTTCGCTCCGATCACTAGAACCGAGAATCTCATTGGTGATCGTTATCATTTGTGCTGCCATAGTGGTGTTGAGCAGCAGAATTTGGAGTTTAGGTTTAAATTGATAGTCTCCACTGTCCCACTTAACCCGCAACCAGTATTGTTCCTTTCCTAACTCAAAACGAGAGGCGAAATCAGGGGGAGCGAGAAATTCAACGATTCCCGAACGGGTTAGGGCTTCAGTTTCATCTCGAACTGTTAATTTAGTCCAAGTTTGACCATTCCAGTATTGCCAAACTAAACGAGGTTCAGAGGAGGGAAAAGGGTTATCGGGACTATCGCCGTAGACGACATCTTGAACTTGCACAAACAAACTCAGGTTGCGATTAGACGGCTGCTGGCTAAAGCCAAAATAAAGGGTTGGTTTTTGGTCTGTGGTTTGGCTAAAAGGTTTCCAAAATGAAGCAGAGCTAGGAGCGATAGAAGTGGAGACAAAATCGTTCTCGGTAACAACTACCTCTGGTAAGATCTCCTCTTGATTTGTCCAGTTGTATTGTACAGTAACCAAATTAATTACAGGCGGAGCAAAAGTGGCTGGGGTAAAAACATAGATGATGTCTCCGTTTTCATTACGTCTAATCTCTCCGGTATCATCACGATCTGGCTCATAAGTTGCTTCCTTCCCATAATCTCCAGCTACAATTTGCACTCGAATCCAAACGCTTTCTATTCCGCCGATGGTAGTTGCTTGGGGTTTTTGAGGTAGGGAAAAACTTACCTGTTGCTCCGCACCATAATTCGTGAAAGCGTTAGTCGTATCCTGGAAATTATTCAAGATATTTCCTGTTTCAGGATCTGGCAAAGGACCGTTGGTCGAGGTAGTCCCGATCAAAGTCCATTTCTGCCCATGCCAAAATTCCCATTGCAGTCTAAGATTCAGGTTATCTGGTGTTAGTGTCCCCGCCACCGCAGGATCTACTATGTCTACAGTAAGGGTAATAATCCCATCTTGAGCGAAAAACTCCTGATTTTCCAGGTTCAGATAGAAGGTATCACCAAATTTAGGTTTTTCACCGAAGGGCAAGAAGGGTTGTTCCAAATCGAGGGGAATTGAGTTAGTCAGGGCATTTTTCAGTGAACCTAGCAAATTGATAGTTGCCTGAAGGGTGATTTTCTTCACTTGGGAAAGTTGCGTAGCTCTTACCATTCCCGACTGTTGCTCAATCAGGGGAGTAATGGGCGTTAACAGTTTACATCGCAACCAGCGATTACTTTGTCCATTAACTGTTTGTGGGGATATTTGAGGAAGATTGAAAAAATTTACTTGCCCATTTTTAGTCAAACTGTCAGTATTATCCTGCTGAATTGGTAAGGGAATACCTTCTTTGCCATCCCAAATTTCCCATTGCAGTGAGCGGGGATCTATCTGTTGCGCCCCTAATCCTAAATCTTCTAGCTCAAAAGTTAGGCTCAATAATTCTAAGGTTGGATAGCTAAACAAACTATCATGTCCGATGTAGAAGATATGGGCAATTTTTTCGTTACCTTGAAAAGCTGGAACTCCCTCAGATGCAGTCAATGTAAGAAGAGAACTGCGCTCGCTATACAGATCCTGTTGAGGATCGCGAACAAAAATCGACTCTAATTGTGCCGCACTGACCACTAACTCCCGTTCCGTTTCAAAAATTACGGGGTTTTGTTCTCCTTCGGCGGGGGGTGCAGCAACCTGTGTCCCGATGGGAACTACCGCATCAACTGTAGTGCCAGCAGCTAAAAAGAATGTCAGGGGCACTCGTGCAGGTTGAGGTGGTAAGGGAGAAGCCCCTAATAAATCCAAAAAAGCTAAGAAATTCTTATCTGGGACTTGATTAAGTCGTTCAATAATAATCTCGGCAAAACGGGCAAAGATCTTAACTAAGGCAACCCTAGCTCCTTGAGGAGTTGGAGTTTCTTCTCTATCTTCTGTGTTTTGTTTCACTCCTGTATATTGTTCCAGAAGTTGCTGCACCTGAGCGGCAATATCCTGTGCCGTCCGTTGATCGATTTTGGGTGCATGTTTAACCATTACCCTGCACTCCCTTCCAGATAAAACGGATAAACTAAGTTAAAGACGTTATTGGTTGCTCGCACTTGATAGTCGATAGTGACAAGCATTTTCTCCCTCTCTTGATTGGATGGAGATTGTACCCGTACATCTAAGACATCAATGCGGGGTTCAAAGATCAATAGGGCTTCCTGTACTGCTTGGGATACTTTCTCCGCAGTAGCAGGTGAGTTCGGCTCAAAAACTAAGTCGTAAATGCTGCAACCAAACTCAGGACGCATAACTCGTTCACCTTTAGCCGTACTCAGGATAATTAAGATTGACTGGCGAACACTCTCTTCATATTCGGCAAGTCGGAAATCTCCTTCAGTATCTAAACTAAGGGGAAATTCAATCCCAGCACCTAAAAATCGTTTAGACATCATTACCTCCCTGTCATCCAATAAATACTGTACTTATTGCCACCACTTGCCCTACTGGGGCATCTGCGGGATCGTTACAGGTATCAGCAGTATCTCCATTTCTAGCTGCGGATTTACCGTTGATCTTCACCGTTGAGCTGCCAATTTTGATCGTGCCTTGATTAGCAGGGGGATTTTGAAAGGCAGTGCCAGGAGGTGTGGGAATATGAGGCGGAGTATTATCAGCAGTACTATCTACAGTTGCTGCTGGCATTCCCATAATGTTGACATTACTACTGAGGTTACCGTTAATAATGCCCGAAAAGGGATGAGGTAAAGGAGTCGGTACTGTTGTTGTGCCTGACGGTACCATGACAATGTGAGTATCGACTGCGGTAATTTGGTCACCTTGTTTTGCTGCTGGTTGTCCCATAATCAATTTTGGATTTTAGACTAATTGAGATTAATAGTTTGACCGCTAAGATTCATGGTGCTACTGGCTGTTAGATCCATTCCTGCACTAGCTTCAACTTTGGTATCTGCTGAAGATTGGAGTTCAATATTCTGTGCTGTCAGTGTAATCTTGCCTTGGGCTGCGGCTAGGGTGATGTCGCCATCGGCAGTAATCGCAATGGTGTTGGCAGCAGTATCAACAACAATGCTGTTTTTGTTATCTTGATCCTTAATTTCAATGGTTTCCTTGCCCTCCTCATCATTGAGTTGGATTACATGACCACTGCGAGATTTAATCAGCCGAAGATTATTTTTGCCATTGTCATTCTTTACGGGGGGGGGAGCCTGACCATTCCATAACGCCCCGATAATATAGGGAAAACGCAGATCCCCATGCTCAAAAACGACTAGAACTTCGTCATCTACTTCCGGCAAAAAATAAATCCCCTTCTCATTTCCTGCCATTGGGGTGGCAATACGCGCCCAGTCACTTTCATCGGCATCACTGAGCCAGGGAAATTTTACTTTAACTCGACCCAGTTCTTCTGGATCTTGATTGTTGGTCACTACTCCAACCACCACACCGTAAATCCGAGAGGCGATCGCCTCCCTGGCGCTGCTATCTCTGAGCAAGTCAAATAAGTTCATAAACTATTCCTCCGAACTGTAAAATGGGTGCGATATCCAGACTGGGCGTGATAACGATGAACCGTAGCAGTGACGTAATACTGACCGTTGAAGCGTCTTCCCAGACCCTCAATTTTGATTACTTTCCCTGGTTGTAAATCTGTCCGTCCCCAACAAACTCCTTCCCCAGTAATTAAGGTCAGTGCTAGCTGATTAAAGCGAGCTTTCGCAAATTGATCTGCTTCGGCTTGAGTTAAGATCGGGCGATCGCTGACTCTGCCCACTGCTGTCCCAAAAGCTTGTTCCACCAGCGCGGCACCGCTATTTTGTCCCCCCATCCTGGAAACTTCATCCCCCACTCCTGCCTGTCCGACAATTTCCTGCTGTTGTTTCGGATTCCAACCTCGCACTGTTAACTCGCTCACTTGACCCATGGAAGACAGACGGGGATAGAATTCCATCAAGTCATCGTCCAAACTTAGAGTTAAAATTTCGCTCGAATCATTAGCTACAGGTCGAAAAAATAGGGTTTTATCTTCCACGACTACCTCATAGTTAATCCTCCTCGCTCTTTCTTGCAAAAATTCGCAGTCCGTTTGGTCGGCTTGTAAAACATAGTCATGCACCACCTGGCTATCGACCACTTGAGCCGTGAGTCCTGTCTCCCTGGCAATCGTGCTGGCAATATCACTATCTTTCTGTTGGACAAAGGTTTTAGTCTTGCGACCCCGCTGGAGACGATGACGACGGTCATATCCGCGCACAGTTAAGCTAGGTAGGCGGTAAAAGGCAAATTCTGGCTCTATACCCGTAATTTCGCCAATAATCAAGGTTTCTAAATCATTACCATAGCCGAGTTGAACTTCTACGACATTGCCAATGGCAAACAGTTCTTCTTCATCAATCCAAGTAGTTTCTGATTCCTGACTACTTGAACTGGTAAGTTCGAGGGTAAACATTCCTGGCAAATCAACATCCTGGTCAACGGTAAGGCTCATGACGTGCAATTTCGCTTCAACAGGGAGCAGTGAGTTGTTGATGATAATTTCAAAATTGGGAATAAGAGGGCTTTCGCGGTTAGCAACTGGCATAGATATTTCTCCTCAACGCAGTTTGGGGATAGTTAAGGTTCGACCAATATAAATTTCTAAGTTACGTGGATCGTCAAGCTGATTGGCTTGGGCAATAATGCGCCAAAGTTTCGGATTACTATATACTTGAGCTGCTATACTACTTAAGGTATCGCCACGCTTAATAATACGAGTGGTCAGTTCGGGATCGGTTTGTCTTTTATCTGCTAAGCGAGCCAGAAATTCTAAGAAAGTAACGCTTAAATTGGCTCTTAAGGGTGTGCCATTTCTATTAAAAAGAGTGAAATTTTGAGTCAAACTGGTAATTACGCCAATAAAAGGAAAATCGTAACTTACTGGAACCTTCTTGCGACCCTGATTAACACCCCAACTAACTTCACAAACTCGCGGATGACCTTGATCTCGCTCAATACGAGTTAGAGCTACAATTTGGTTAGTTTCTTGACGCACATCCACATCCTCCCCAATTTTTTCAGTCACGTCGAAAAATAATTCCAATGTGAGTTGACGACTGCCACCGCCTTGAAATTCCACAGTGGGAGCATTAACCTGTCTTTCAGTGGTTCCTCCTTCTCCATTAGGGTTTTTGGGCGGTCCCCAGTTAACAGATTTACTAAGGGAATAGGATTCTGGATTGAATTGCACTGAAAATGCCTTGTTCAGCAATCTTGTAAACGGTGCATCTTTTTGTTTAGGCTTTTCTAAAGGAGTAATCGTCAGTTTGGTTAATTTTTGTTTTTCTAGTGCCATCTCCCAAGCCCCCGACGTTCTCTTTCTACTACTATTTGACGAGCTAGCATCCTACTTACTTGTTTAGCTACTTGGCTAATATCTATTGGTGATGATGCTACTGCTGTTTCTGGGGAAGACATGGGCATCGTCGAATTTCCCTGCATTGCTAACTGAACTGTCGAGTTATCAACTGCCTTGGTTTGACGAGAGATCTGTGCTTCTGGTGGCGGTTTGGCGATCGCTCTATGAGTATTTATGGGGATTTTTGCTAGAGGTAAGGGCATTTTCTGACTAGAGGGCATTATGGTTGATAATCCCTCACTTACCTGAAGACCATTGGTACTTTTTAACCACACCCTAGATAACCCAGATGAGTCAGACAATTGGCTAGAACTGGAGGAAACTACAGCAGGGTTACTGGCGATCGATGTTGCTGGTGATAGCTGTACAGGCGATAGTTGTATAGGTAAGTTTGCCTGTTGCCCCTGTAAGGATAAAGGTAGGGAATTAGAATTAGCGATCATTGGCATAATCGACCTGGTGCTAACAGTCGATTGAGATGTCGCTTCTGCTGCTTTGGTTTGTATAATCCCTTTAATTACAGGTGACTTAGTTTTTGGCTGGTTTGTAGCTCCCGCTTTAGTTCCTAAACTAGGAGAATTAACAGAAGTCTGCGCCTTTCTTTGAACCGTACTTACCGATAATTGGCTATTAGCTTGAGCAAAGGGCAAATCCTGAGACTTGGAGGACTTAGATTCACCTCTTTCCCCAATAAGTGAATTACTCACATGAGCTGTTGAAATTCTTGCTTGGCGACTAATCCGAAAAGTCCCAAATCTCTCAGGAGAGTGAGATGACGCAGTTCTACTAGTTTCAAGTTGAGCTGGAGTTACTGTAGGATGAGAATTAGAATAAGTATCTGAATCAGTATCTACTTGCCGTTGTACTACATGAGACTCATTACTTGATAAAGCATTAACTTCGGAAACAGTCCCTTGAAGATCAATCCTAAGTTTTCGGTGCTTTTCTAGCTTCTTCTTCCCTTCCCCTGCTCCCTTACTTGTCTCCACCAGAGGGGTAGAGATGTTGGATTTTGGCTTTTTTGACACCAAGGAAATTGGGTTTGGGGTCTTAAGATGATTTTGGTCAGTTGTTGGGACTAACCCTTTTGTGATCACCTTTGCTTCCTGGGTTACGTTCTGCTGAAGGGGATTTGTGTGAGAACTGCCTAATTTGTGAGGGTTGCTGCCTGCGATCGCCCTACTATTATCAAACTGCTTTGATTGAGGCTGTATAAAGCGTTGAATCGTTTCTCCCCTTGGTGAGTAAGCATAAGGATTTGATTGAAATTCCCCATTAAGAACATCGGCTGATTCGCGGCGCTGTCGCTGAAGACGTTGAATTGTGGCTGTAGGCTGCAAAACTCCAGAGCCATAACGGAATTTTACCTGTTCTGGTACCGCTAACCTTTGTATAAGTCGTCCCGGCGTTCCTTGAGTAGCTTGATAATGGCAATGTAACTGCTGGGTATTAATTACCCCCGCAGGTTCAACCAATCGCCGCTGTAAACGTTTCCCCAAGGTTGAACTGTCTGGATTATTAGAAGAATCTAAAGGAGGATTTTGCATCTTAAAAGCTAAGTAGTTAGGTTTTAATTTTTACTGTTTACTTCTTACTCGTTACTCATCTCCAGCTTGGGCATTCAAACGTCTATTGATCTGGGCGACTTCCTCAACCCACCGTCTTCGTTCCCGATGTTCCATAACCATGATTGATTGGTAATGCCAATGAAAGTGATAGGCGAGATAGGCTACCTCCTGATAGAGTTGATCTAGGGGGTAGCCTAAGATTCCCCCGACAGATCCAGTTCCACGGCAAAATCCTGTTCACAGTGAGGGCAGATAATCTGGAGCGATCGCGTTCCATTGCCATTGAGCCGATTGTACAAGTCCTGCAAATAAGCTAAGTCAGAGGCAAATAACCCTTCAATTACTTTGGGGTTAATTACTTCGATAGAACCTAGTCGGGTGACAACCCTGGAGAGCAGAATAACGATTAAATAGGCTGGGTTGGCTTGAACCCGAGGGTCTTTCAGGGGAACAATTTCATCGGCAGCAGTTGCCAGCCGCATGATCCCTTCCCGATGTAAATTACCCTCTTTGTCCACATAACCTGCTGGTAAGGTAAACTCATACTCAGTTTGCAGCATTGTTGTTTGCTCAGTCATAGTCAGATTAGTCATTTCAAATCCCTGTCATCAGCCTAAAAAGTTTCGTTTTTCCAGTACTCTATGCTCTCTCCAGACGTTCACAAGTCACGGTTAGAGTATCGATGGCAACATCACTTCCCTTCGAATCCAAACTAGGTGCTTCATACTTACTCGCCCAGGCTTGGAAGAAATTCCAGCGCACTTTTTCCTGTCCTGTATCATCCAGTAGAATAATCGAACCATTCTTGCGTTCAATCACTCCCTGGACTGCGGCTAAATGCCAGTCATAGAGTTCACGGGAATCTGTTATGCCCCATTTAAGAGAAATGTCAGGATAACTCGCTTTTCCTCGTAACTTACGCACTGTGGCATCGTCTCCACCCTCACGATATTCCACGACTTCTACTTCCGAACCAAAACCACTACATTCAGAAAATCCTGCTTGCACAACACCATCAATCTCCATTAGGAAACGATAGTTTTTATAGGGATCTACTCTGGGCATGATTAAATCTCCTTTTTAGTTAGTTCAACAATTTTTTACTCACCAGCCATCTGCTGGATACGGAAGATCACAAATTCCGCAGGCTTAACAATTGCCACCCCAATCAAAGCAATAACTCGACCTAATTCCCTTTGATCTTTAGGATTGGTTTCCGCGTCGCATTTAACGAAGAAAGCTTTATCTGGTGTTTCGCCAAACAAGGCTCCATCACGCCATTCATTTAAGAGAAAGTCCCCAACTGTACGTTTAATTCGTTGCCACAGTGCCAGGTTATTAGGCTCAAAAACAGCAAACTGCGTTCCTTCATCAATAGACTCCCGCAGATAGTTGAAATAACGACGAGTACTAATATACTTATACTCTCCGTTGTTATCCCCTCCCAGGGTGCGTGCGCCCCAAACTTTGATATTGCCTTTAAAAGAGCGAATAATATTAATTCCTAGAGGATTTAAACTATCTTGATCTGATTTAGTGAGGTTGTATTGTAAATCTAGAGCCCCTCGAATGACTTCATTAGCTGGAGCTTTAAAAACACCTCTTTCTCCATCGACTCGTGCATAAACCCCAGCCAGATGTCCACTGGGGGGCAGCATTATACCACCATCACTTGATGGATTTAAAATTTGTTGAGCAGGGTCAAAAACCTTAATCCAAGGAAAGTAAAGAGCAGCATAGTCACTATCTCTGGTACTACCTTTAATGCTGTCTCGGTCAATGGTGGAAGGATTTTGTTGACCATCGAGAATGGCAAATCTGTCTTGGAGGTTTTCACAGTGTTCTATGACAGCTTGTTGTTCTGTTTGGCTCGTAATGCCAGGGATAGTCACCATGGTAATTTCATCAATGGCGGCAAGAGTTGCGATCGCATTAGTCAACTCTGTATTATTACTAATGCGGATCACATAACATCTAGTTCCTCCATTATTGAAAAAACCATAGACTGCTTGAGCAAATCTACTCCAAGCATTAAGTTGATTGGCATCAAAACTAGTTGCATCTACATCGGTGAGATCATCCAGAGTCTTATCGCCAACCAAGTCAGCAAATTCATTAACAAACTGACTCCAGTTAGTCACCAGCTTAGCTATTCCTGCATCAGGAAGCGTCTTGGCTTCTACTTTGAGGGTAACGGTGGTCGTATCATCATCATTAGTAGTTTCGACTCGCTCGGCAGGAAGCTGAATATCTTTGGGTACAATGCCAATAAATCCAGCTACACTGGTAGCAACTCCAGCAATCGGTCGAGATGATGGAGGAACTTCTTCAACATATACCCCTGGCGAAAGATACTGTGCCATAATCCTTAACTCCTTAATTAAACAGAATTTACTGCTGTAACTCTACGTTGTAATTACTTTCTATGGTTGTTACTGGAATATCGATATTAACCTCCTGTACTAAATCGTCTAACTCCACCCTTAAGGTGTAAGTTCCACGGGGGATTGCCCCGATTCGATACTGTCCATCTCCATCAGTGGTGGCGCTAAGAACAGGCTCAACCAAACGAACTGTTGCACCCACAACAGGTTGATTGCCAGCATCAGTAACTCGTCCACCAATCCAGAATAATCTTGGTTCGGTGGCAGGTGCATCAGGTGAAACTTGCTGAGAAAGTTGCAAATTTCGGGTAAAAACAATGGGAGTTAGCTCTTTTGGCGCAAACAGTTCTTCAAAAAGCAGTTCCTCAAGAGCAAAGGTTACTGTCACTGTGATTGAGGGACGCAATTGGTTCCCTAGGGCAGTCCAAAACTCGGCGGCGCTTTGCAGTCCATCTACTTGAGCCGTGAGCATTGGTAGGGGAGGTTCTTGCCCTGAAAGTCGCGTATTATCTAAAAAAGAAAAAGGCTGTCTTTCTGGGATAATGGGATAGGCTGAGAATACTTGCAGCACTTGACTGAGTAATCGGTGTTCCTGTAGGGGTAATTCTGCACCACCAACTGGCCAGGCTGTAACCAAGTAAGAACAAGCTATCCGCTTAGGTGGATGATGAATAATTGCCTGTCCACCGCGCATTTCAATACTTGGCTCATTGCTACGCAGTTCTAGGTGTTCTCGAATGTCATACAGGAATAAATTCACGGTGGTCTGCCCAGGACTAAAGGTTTCTGATGGACGCTCAAAGGAAATTTGAGCCTCCGCTAATTCTGGAAACCTCGGCGATAGTCTCGAATCCTCCAAAATCCTTTTCAATACCATACTCAGATCGCGAATCATCCTGACTGACCTCGTTGGATTTGCTGAGAAGCTATGCGCTAGAATCTCAAAGCCTAGAGCGTGTTTTAAAACTTCCCAAGAAGGGACACTTGGCTGCTGAAAGACTTGCTAAATTAAACTTCTAATCTTGATTTAACTGCTTCTTTTAAAACTAGACAAAGATTGTGAGGAACTTGTGTACAAACTTAAATGTTACATAAGTTTATTTGGTTCTGTCGCAAAAAATCTATCCCTTAGTCAGATATTTTGTAACAATTAAATAATTTCTCAAAGGTAGATAAGGGAAGATATTGGAGAGAAAAAGGATTAAAAAGTAAAGAAAAGCGAAGCGAAATTTTTACAGAAATTAAAATTCTAGTGAAGAAGAGAGAAAATAAAGTAACAATAAATTGAGGAGAGTAAAGAGGAGTAAAATAAGGATTAATCAAGCTGAAACCTTTATAGAATAAGGTATTAAAGGATAAAAGCTACCAAAAAAGAAACAAAAATTCAAGAAGATTAGAGTAAGAACTCAAAAAGCTTCTGGGAGAGGTGGAAGAAAATGAGTTGGGCATCAGAAGAATTATCCTATCCCTTAGTCGCATATATCTTAACAATTAAAAAATCTCTAAAATACGTATATAGCTATCCCTTGGTCACATATTTTGTAACAATTAAAAAATCTCTAAAAGGCGTATCTAGGAGGAGATATGAGAAAAAAGCGATAAAAAAGTAAAGAAAAATGAAGCGATATTTTTACAAAAAGCAAGAATTGAGTTAAGAAAAGAGAAAATAAAGTAACAGCAA
>JASJEI010000282.1 GCA_030064795.1 Pleurocapsa sp. MO_226.B13
CATCACAAATTCCTTTGGTACAGCGCAAAGTTAAAGCAGCTTTTGGCGCAGAAAGAGTAGTAGTTCATCCTCATCCAATGTATGCTGTAGCTGAAGGTGCTGCTATAGTGGCTGCTGGCTTGGTTGAGAAAGTTGGCACAGTTTCTCGCGATTACTTTATCAAATTAGCCGAAGAGCCAAGGCATAAAATTATTAAACAAGGAGATATTCTTCCTGTTAAAACTGCTCACACCTTTAAAACAGAAGCAGATGGACAAAGCCTGATTCACTTCGAGTTCTACAATCGTGATGAAGTTAGCAATCGAGATGATTCGATTGGCAATATGTGGTTGGCTCTGGAGAAAGCATATCCCAAGGGAACAGAAGTTTTAGTAACAGCAGAGTTGGATGAAAAAAATGGCTCACTTCAAATTACTGCTAATTTGAAAAATGACCCTTCTGTGAAAGTTAGCGGTTCTTTCTCACGTGGTAAACAAGATGAAAGTATTTCTGATGAAGTAGAAAAGATTATTCAGAAATTAAATGAGGAAAATAAATTAACTAAACTTGGAGTTGAAGAAGCTAATCGCCTTGCGGGAAAAACAGTTTATGCTGCTAATCAAATTAAAGATAAAGATGGTAACACCCGAATAGATCGACTCCATGCTGCAAAAGAAAATTTACAGAAGTTGAAGAATCTTGCCAATGACGATTATCATATCGCCGAATTTTATATCAGTGATTTTGAGTTTGTCCTTGAAAATTGTGATTTTCTGCTTTACCCCAGTCAGAAAGAACTATTGCAAACGCTTTGTCGGGATTTAAAAAATGCGATCGACGAGAGCAATGTTTCAGAGAAACTGATAGAAAATGCCAGACGAGAACGAAAAAACCTTCCCGAAAAAGTACAACTAATCTTAGCTTGTCGTGACGGGGTAGCTAGAGCGCATCAAATTGAACCAAACCATGCCAGAGTATTGGCTGGTAAGTTGTCTCAGATGATTGAGGCGATGAGACGTGAAGATGGTTATGAAGCTCAAAGATTATTTGAAGAGTTGGCTAAGGGTATTGAGCCTTATATAACTCAACCACTTCCTACTGCTAACAACAGTATTGCTACAGGATTAACTCGATAAATATGCCCCCTAAGTCCCCCAAAATTGGGGGGCTTAGAGAAAGTTTTTGTTCTCCACATCTCAGAAGAATTATGTCAGTAAAGTTAACTTGTCCTGTTTGCGATCGCTCTCAGATCGAAACTGATACTTGTCCCAATTGTGAAACCGATCTTTCTACTTACCGAATGTTGGCTCAATTGCCAGTAGAAACACCTATAGAAACAAAAGAACCAAAACGTAATATTCCTCTATGGCTTCCTGTCGGTGTAGCAATTTTATTTCTTTTATTAGGTATTGGCTTGGGTTTTGCTGGTAATTCAGTTATTGCTCGACAACAGCCCCAAACTACACCAACTTCTAATGTTTCCAATCCAATACCTGAAACTAAAGTAGAGAAAGAGGAATTAGTAACATCTCCTGTAATTGCCGACCGACAGAAAGAAGCAGAACCGCCTCAATTAAAATCTTGTGATGGTTTTAAATATGTTGTGCGAAGAGGAGATTCATTGTCTCTAATTGCCTCTCGTTTTTATGGAGATAGTAATTCGTTACCGCTCATTAGTAATGCTAATCCTCAATTACAGGGTAGAGAAAATCTGATAGAGATAGGCGAGACATTGTTAATTCCAAATAGAGAGGCGAATTGTTCATGAAATTAGTAAAAGCTGTTAAAGGATTTTTTGGCAAACTGTCTCGGTTATTGAATCAAGCTTCTCGTTCTAAACAACAAGCGGAAAAAATAGATAAATTAGTTAAACAAAAGCAATTACGTGAAGCTATAGATTTAGCTGAGGAAGTTCTTTCTTGGTGGTCACTCCATCCATCTTTCTTAGAGTCTTTGGTTCGTTGGTTCAGACTAGGAGAACTATTAGAGCAGTTAGAAAAAAATATCAAAACTTGGCAGATAGATATTGATCGATCTGAAATGCAAGCTTCTCGCGCCAAGGAGATCGAAGCAAAAGATCGAAATAATCCCTATGAAACCGAAATTTTGCTAGAAGCTTTGCAATTGTATCAAGATTGCAATCGCTTGAATAATGAACCCAGATTTATTGAAGCTATTAATCGTATAGAAGAAAAACTTCAATCTCGTCAGAAGTTTCAAGAACTAATGGCTCAAGGAAAAAAAGAAGTTGAAGGAGGTTTTTATAAACAAGCACTAATTACTTTTAAACAAGCTAAAGAATTATTTTACATTACAGAATTAGAAGAGCAGATTGTCCTTTGTCAAGTTAAAGGTCGAGAACAAGACAAATACGAAGCTATATTAACTCAGGCAAATCAGTTAGCTAGAGCAGGGAAGTTTCAAGCAGCAATCTCTCTATTTGAACCAGCATTAGCTGAATTTACCCGTAACGATGGCGAGCAATTTTTATCTAAGTTGAAAAAGATTGTCTATGCTAAAGATTGCTTTCGTATGGGGGTGCTAGCGGAAGAAGCTCAAGACTTTGAAGTTGCTGTAGTTAAATATCAAGAGACACTGCAAATTTTACCAGAGTTGACAGAATGCCAAATGCGTTCAGCAATTGCCAGTCTCAAAAATAACAATCTGAATCGAGTATTTTCATTTCTGCAAGAAATCAATAACGAACAAGCACATTATCTTCGTGGTTTGGCTTACGCCAAGCAAAACGATTGGAAGCAAGCTAATCGAGAATGGAAAAATATCAAACTCGATCGAGTAGAAGAGCAACGTCAAATTATTAAAACTTTAATAAAACGCGATCGCTTATCACAAATCCAAGAAATTGAGTCAGCAGTCGATCATAACAACATCGAGATAGCCAAAAAACTTAGTTTAGAATTTATCAAGAAGTTTGGCTCAGAACCTACAATAGAGCAAAACTTAGAAAATCATATCCAACCTCTTTTAGAGCGTCAGGTTTGGGAGGCTCAAGACTGGCAACAAATAACAGCAAAAACCGAACAAATTTGGTTGGAAAAACAAGACATTGAGTCATTACATAATTGGGCTGTTGCTACTTACTATCAAGCTCAAATCAATCCTCATAAGTTAGTTGATTTTATTATTGCTTGGTCAACTGCTTTAGCCAATATCAAATATAATCCTGCGCTACAAGATGTTCCGTGGTTAGGAAGCAATTCAATAGATATAGAAAATGTTTCTGCCAAACTAAAGCAAGAATTAGAAAATGCGATTGATGCGGTTAAAGATGATGATGTTGAGGAGTATTTAAAATTACGAGATATCTATCGTCGAGACATGGTGACATTATCTTTAATGCAGCAGAACGATTATGGGATGAGAGTTAAGCAGCAATTGTTGATTCTTCCTTGCTGTTATCAACGTTGTCGCAATTATTTACCTGAAATGAAGTTTCCCGCTAAAATTTGGGGCGCATTATATACAGATTGGGGAAAAGCCGTTGCAGCTTGTCACGAAGGCGATACAGCCCGTGCTATTAAAATTAAACCAGATAAAAATCCAATTTCTGAAGCAGAACGCTTTGCCTACTATTTTGTTTCTTATTATGAAGGTTGTCATTATCTGCAAGATCTAGAATGGCGTAAAGCAATTAAACCTCTTCAACAAGCTCAATCTGAGATCAAAGCTAAGTTTGACTGGTGTAAGGAAATAGATCGACTTTGTGAATTACAGCGTAAGAAGATAAATGATTTTGACGAACATTTACAATTTAGTAAATTTTGGTATGAGCTTATAGCAACCCAACCTTCTAGAAGTTATTTTGCCGAATGTAAAGCCAGAAAGGTTGCAGAAAAACTATCAAACGAGACAATTAGCTATCAGCAAGGATTGAAAGAACTTCAAAAGATTAAAGATATCGATCCCAACAACTCTGTCACTCTCAATCTTATTGAAACAATCGAAATCGATCTTGAACTACAAGAAATAGATCGCCTTTGGCAACAAAGCCTATATGAAGAAGCTGTCAGACGAGCCAAGCGATCGCGCCATGAACAGGTACGTTTTAAAGTTGCAGAAGTTTGTGTAGATATATTACTCAAAGGAGCGCAAAGCGGTAATTTACCTTTTGAGGTTATGCACCAACTTGGACAATGGACTTACGAACTTTGCCCACGCGAACCAGCGTTTATGCCTATTTACAGACAGTTAAAAGTAGGAAGTTATTTTTATTAGGAGGCGTTTTATGGGTCTTAATGTAGGAATTCACTTTGGATTTAAAAATGCGATCGTAGCTTTTTATTTTGATAAGACTACTGAAATAGTTACTGCTCCAGATAATATACCTCCTGATCGCAAATTAACGCCTTCTGTTGTTGGATTAAAGGGAGGTAAGTTAATAGTCGGACAAGAAGCTCTCTCTAACCAAAAAGCCGATCCTGAAAACGTTATTTTTGGCATTAGCAAGTTACTAGGAAGAAGTTTCGTCGATTCTGTAGTTCAACAGCAGTTATCTTATTTTCCTTACAAAATCACTCAGTCAACAAAGGGTACAGAAAATAGTCTTTCTGTTTGGTTGGGTGGTAAAGAATACGAACCCGAAGATATTGCTGCGGAAATTATCAAGAAATTAGTTCAAAATGCTGACATTTATCAAGAACAGCAAGAACAAAGAGACAAAATTACTCGTGCTGTGATTACTATTCCTGCCTATTTTAATGATAAGCAAAGAAATGCTATGCAAACAGCAGCAATTAAAGCAGGATTAGAGCAGTGTGAACTCTTACCAGAACCTACCGCAGCAGCTATCTCTTATGGTTTTAGACCAGATTCTGATGATGTAAAAACTATTGTGGTTTTTGACTTTGGTGCTAGTACATTCGATGCTTCGATAGTAACTTCTGCTGGCAATCAGTTTATTGAATCTGGCAAAGCAGGGGATTTATATCTTGGTGGTGACAATATAAACAATGTCCTAATTGATTATGTCAAACAGAGATTTTACTAACAGTAGAATTGAACGAGAAGAATAGTTCGCTTCAAATTACTGCCGTTTTAAAAGATAATCCTACTGCTAAAGTTAGCTGCTTCTTATCGCGAGGCGGAAAAGATGAAATGATTTTTCTGGAAGTAGAAAGGATTATTCAGGAATTAAATCGAGATAATAACTTAACTCCCATAAATATCCAGAAAGCTCATATCTTAGCTGGTGAAGCCATTTGTGCTGTTAGCCAAATTCACAGTCGAGATAAAGAGCAATTGAATATGGCAACAGCAAAATTACAGGAATTAAAGACATTCATAGCTGAAAGCAACCAATCAACCAAGAAACAAAAATCAATGAATCAACCATCAATAAAACCCAATCCCTATGATGTTTTAGAAGTATCACCTGGAGCATCAAACAAAGAAATCACTGTAGCCTTTGCTATGGCGATGAAGCGTCGTAAATATCCCCCTGATGCGATCGCACTGGCTCGTAAAAGTTTGATGAATCCTCAAGAGAGAATCATTGCCGATTATCTACGTCCAATTATTACTCCAATTCAACGTTTTAGACGCAGCGATTTATCTGCTTTGGATGCACCAGCACCCAAACTAGAATTCTTGGCAGAATTTAATGGCTTAGAACAAGCGATCGCCGATCTAGACAATGTAGCAGAAAGCGATCGACGATTAGGAGAATCTTTATTTGCAGACAATCCTATTCAATCTCCCCATAAAAATTAACAAGCAACAGAAAAAGTAATTATGACTACTAATCGATTACCGACTTTAAAACTAAACGAAGAACAAAGAAATCAACTTCAACAAGAATTAGGCTCTTTGCTTAAAGAAAAGATGTCTCTTAAACAATCCTTAGAGCAACAAGGGGAGAAAGCCACCGCAGAAAAGGAAGAACTATTCCTAGAATTACTAGAGGTTTTTGATGCTTTGGAATTTTTTCTTAACTACATTCAAGAAAATCCCGATCCCAATCCTAAATTTTTTAAACGCCTCCCCAAGTCGTTAGGTACTATTCAGAAAAAGCTGCTAAACATCTTAGAACGAAGACAAGTACAGCCAATTGAGTTTCAGGATACCAAACCCGACTATAGTGTTTGCCAAGTAGTCGATCGCGAAGAAAGAGCAGATTTAGAAGAACAAACTATTACTAAAGTAGTTCGTCAAGGATTTCGAGTAGAAGAAAAAATCTTACGTCCTATTGAGGTTATTACTTCTAAAAAGCCAGGCTGCTGATATCGCTGAATTACTTTTAGCTTGAGTTATGTTTAGTTGTGTTAAGTTATTTGTCAATCTCAAACACTAGATCGATTCTAAACAATAACCTCAACTTTTTCGCGAGCTAGCTGGTGTAATTTGCCTGCAATTCTAAATATTTCTTGTCCTGTGTGGAGATAGCGATCGTTGTAGTTCATGGTAAACCACTGTAATTCTTTAATACCGTCTCCTATATGATTGAGGCAATAGTAGAGATTGGCTGCAACTCCCGCTAATTGAACGGGATTGGGCTGAGATGATAGTTTTTGCTGTGCCTGTTGCCAATAATCGTCGCAGGTATCTAAATAACCCGTAAAATCCTCCATTAAATAGTCATCAAAAGGATCGGCAGATAGTTGTTCTATTTCTATTTCTAATGGTTGAATAATTCTGGCTATCAAAGAATCAATCGGAAAGTAAATTTCCCTTAACCATTGTAGATAATCAACCTCTGGACTCTTACTTGCTTGCCTCTGCTGATATTGTTTTTGTGCTGCTGCGTTTCTGGCTTGTCGGTAGACAAAGAAATCATTAGTTTGACCGAGTTGTTGTTGGCGATCGTACAAACGCCGACTTTGACTATTGCCCAGTACTTCGTAAGCAGCGTTGAGGGCGATAATCTTATCGCAGTTTTTATTTTCTCTCTGGCTATCGGGATGGAATTGTTTTGCCAAACGTCGATAAGCCAGTTTAATTTCCTGTTGAGTAGCCTTGGGGTTAACTTGGAGGGTTTGATAGTGATTCACGGCTAGTTTTTGTCATGTGTGGGTGTTGCCAAAAAATGTAATCTTAAAATAAAAGAAGTAGTGGAGTGGAAGGAGTGGGAAAGGTGGTAAAAGCCTAATTAAATACAGGTTGGTCTAAATCGGCAAACAAAGGTGTACTGAGATAACGTTCGCCAAAGCTAGGCTGAATCATCACAATCAGCTTGCCTTGGTTTTCTGGTTTTTTAGCTAGTTTGACGGCTGCTGCTAAGGCTGCTCCCGTAGAAATGCCCGATAATAAGCCTTCTTCGCGAGCTAAACGACGACCAAAATCAATTGCTTCGTCATCAGTGACAGTAACAACCTCATCAATTAAATCTACCTTAAGCACTTCGGGAACAAAACCTGCACCAATTCCTTGAATCTTATGAGAACCAGGATTTCCCCCTGAGAGTACGGGACTTCCTGTAGGTTCGACGGCGATCGCCTTAATATTTGGATTGTATCTTTTTAAGACTTCAGCCGTGCCTGTAATTGTACCTCCAGTACCTACTCCTGCCACGATCGCGTCAACCTTACCTTCGGTATCTGCCCAAATTTCTTCGGCAGTAGTGCTTTTATGAATTTCAGGATTAGCAGGATTATTAAACTGTTGCAACATATAGGCATCGGGAACATTTTCAGTAATTTCTTGTGCCTTTCTGATGCAGCCTCCCATTCCTTCGCTACCAGGGGTTAATTCTAGTTGTGCGCCATAGGCTTTTAACATTGCCCTTCTTTCTTTGCTCATGGTTTCGGGCATAGTCAAGATTAGCTTGTAGCCTTTGGCTGCTGCTGCCATTGCTAGAGCAATTCCTGTATTGCCAGATGTGGGTTCGACTAAAATAGTTTTGCCAGGAGTAATTGTCCCTTCTGCTTCGGCAGCATTAATCATATTGACCCCAATACGGTCTTTTACTGAAGCTGCGGGATTCATTCCTTCTAATTTGACGACTATCTTTGCCACACATCCTTCTGCTTGAGGAATACGATTCAGCTGAACTAGAGGGGTTTTGCCTACTAACTCTGTAACGTTTTTTGCAATCTTCATCGGACACAACCAGATATAAACTTGTATCTTTATATTTTGCTTGTTTAATCACTAATCTATCGCTCAATAACTGAATATTTAATATTTCTCAGCTTTATTTTGCTTTGTAAACAATGAAAAATTCAGAAAATGCAACCAAAAACTATCCGCCCCCAAAAGTTGATAACGGCGAACAATTTCTTGCTCTGGTCATAACTTATGAGGGCGGTCTAGAGGGTCTCTTAGTTGAAACCTAACTGCTGGAAGGAACTCCAACAATGTCTACCTAGTTGCTTCCGAAGAAGTTTAGATGCGACTGCTTAGAGAACAGCCCCAGCACACAGCTGGCTATCATCAACTAGGAGACCCATGTTACTACTGTGTTCTGTCATGGGCATCACCTCCTATATCCCTAAATGGTTATTGATAACTGCGTATCTCCAATCAATATAACGAAGTTTGATAATTTCGGCAATGTTGAATAAATCTTTGAGCTAAATTTCTGGATTCTCCCCAGTGGAGATGAAGATAGGAAGCGTGTACCTGTCCGATTTGCCAGCCTTCTTTTAGTATGGGACTGGATTGGTGTAAACCTTGTAATTGCCATTGAGGTTTAGGAGGAGAAATCGTCAGCTGAGAACGATGAAATTCGTGTCCTCTTACAGTTTGTTGTGCAAGAATCAAAGGACTATTCTCTAAGGCGATCGCTTTTCGGTAGCCCAAAGTTAATTTAGCTTGCATCGTGACAGTACTGGGTATTACTCCCACCATCGACCAAGTTTGGTTGTCTAGATCTATTAGTTGCTGGCATAGGTACATCAAGCCACCGCATTCGGCGTAAGTGGGAATTCCCGCCTGGATTATTTGTTTGAGTTGTTGGAGAACGTTTTTGTTTTCTGCTAAATCTGAGGCGAACACTTCGGGAAAACCCCCACCAAAGTATAATCCCTGGATATCATCGGGTATCTTGCGGTCTTCGATCGGACTCCAGCTAATTAATTTTGCTCCTAATTGAATCAAGATATCTAAATTGTCTTGATAGTAAAAGTTAAAGGCTTTATCTTGAGCTACAGCGATTTTGATTGAAGACTGGAGGACTGGGTGGCTGGTAGATTGGGATACTTGGGGACTTGGGGTTTGTCGTTCGACTAAAGGAAATAATTTCTCCCAGTTGAAAGATGTCTTAGCTAGATCGGCTAGCTGAGAGAAAACTTGCTTAATCTGAGGTAGTTCTGCTGAGGGAATTAAACCTAAATGTCGGTCTGGAATACTAATCTGGTTATTGCGTCTTAATACTCCCAAAATAGGCATATCGATCGCCTTTAACGCTGTTGTTAGTAATTCTAAATGGCGATCGCTTGCTACTTTGTTTAAAATTACTCCTGCAACTTTAACCTGGGGGTCGAGATTGGCATAACCAAAAGCGATCGCAGCAATGGAACTAGACAGACGAGAACAGTCTAAAACTAAAACTACAGGTAATTTTAATATCCTAGCAATATGAGCGGTACTGCCATAGTCGTTTAAACTATCAGTACCATCTGGGTCACGAATGCCATCAAATAGACCCATGACTCCTTCTACCACTACACAGTTTGCATCTGTAGCATGACGCTGAAAACAATCTCGAACGTAATTAGGGGAAGTCAGTACGGAGTCTAAGTTGCGACAGGGTATCCCCGTTGCTAGCTTGTGAAACATCGGATCTATGTAATCTGGTCCTACTTTGAATGACTGAACTTGGTCACCCCGATCTGCTAGAAACGCCAGAATCGCTAGGGTAACAGTTGTTTTACCTACTCCAGAGCGATCGCCAGCAATAATTAACGCCATGTAATCTATCTGTGGTTAGAAATTTTCACGATTAAAACCTGAATTTTCTTCGGGTTTCTGGGAACAATACTAAAAGTACTATCGTAATTATTTTTTTTTAATTATTTTTTTAAACTCTTTGTTTGCTATTTCTAACTTTTATTTAGCAAGATCATGAATAACAGTCCTCAGAATCCTCTCAAGGTTCTTCAAGCTAAACATCAAGAAACTTGGTCTGGTTGTATAGAAATAATCGAACCCCAAGATGCTTCTATTGTTTGGCAAGTTTATCTACTACAGGGAAAAGTACAATATATTAGTACCGTTAGAGGGCAACAGACTCGATTAGATTATCTTTGGCAAAAGTTTAAGTTGGGTTCTAATTGTCCTCGATTAAAAGAACCAAAAGCAAAAGTTTCTGAATACACCCAAATCTGCGAATGGTTATCTGATAAGCAGTTAAGTATTGAAAATATCAGAAAGCTACTGTTTATGTTTATCAGAGAAGGCTTGACTCAGATTTTAAGTATTTCCAAGACTAAAATTAGCTTTAATCCAGCCAAACGAATCAAAAAATCATTAGTTAGTTTTGATCTAAAAAAGATCATTACCAACGAACAAATTACAGCTAAGGCTAAAGAGTGGCAAGAAGTAAAAAGCTATTGTTATTCTCCTTTGAGTCGTTTATATCTCGACCAGAAAAATGCTTTAAAATTCTATAAAATCTGGAAAGAACTCTATACTTTGCCTGAACTAGCACCATTGGCAAATTCTCAGAAGCTTTCTAGTTTTGTCAGTTTGTTTGTAGCTAAAAGTAGTTTATATGAGATAGCAACTAAAGCAAAAGTTGATACTTATTTTTTAATTAAACATTTAAAAGAATCTCTAGAAACTAAAATAGTCGTTTTACTTCCTTTTGCTGAAGCAAATTTAGAGGATAAGCAGAAAAATAAAGCTAAACTAAAAGAAAATATAAAGCCAAACAATTCTCAACCTGACATTAATCAAAGTGAGAGAATAGAGCCAAATAATGCGCCCAGTTTAATTGTCTGTATTGATGATAGCAAAACAGTCCAAAGACAAGTAAAAATGACCCTGAAAGCTGTAGGTTATCAAGTAGTAGGTATCCTCGATCCTACTATGGCTCTTAAAGAATTATCTCAGCATCAGCCAGCGGTAATTTTTATGGATATAAATATGCCTAATATCAATGGCTATGACCTCTGTAGTTTACTGAGGAAATCGCAAAAATTTAAGGAAGTTCCAATTGTAATGTTAACTGGTAGAGATGGAATGATCGACAGAGTGAGGGCAAAAATAGCAGGCGCAAACGACTATTTAACTAAACCTTGCGACCCTAATAAATTAATAGCTTTAACTAAAATGCTAGAAAAATCTATGGTAACTGCTTCATAAGCCAAGAAAGCCTATTTATAGAGTATTGATGATAGTTATCCTGATTTTTTGGGAATTATAGTATCAATTATAAGGAAATAATTATTATGAAAACTATCTTAATTGTGGAAGATACTCATGCAGAAAGGCAAATGAGTTCTGCATTATTGTCTCATGCAGGTTTTAAAGTAGCAGTTGCCGAGAGTGCTGAAACTGCTTGGGAATGGCTTAATAATAATCCTCGCCCCAATTTAATTTTGTTAGATATTGTGATGCCAGGAGAAAGTGGTTTAGATCTTTGTCGTAAGATTCGAGAAAATCCTGACTGGCAAGATTTACCAATTTTATTTTGTAGTTCCAAGGCTGAAGAATTCGATCGCTTTTGGGCAATGCGACAAGGAGGCAATGAATATATTACTAAACCTTACGTTCCTCAAAATTTAGTTGATAAAGTGACTCAGTTTGTTAACTAAATATTATTTATCAACCTAAAAATGGCTCAAGAATATTTTAGTGTTGCCTTATCTCAAGATATAAGTTTGGCGATACCATTAGCAAGTATTAAAACGGTAACGCAGTTAGAAACTAAAAATATTTGTCTGGTTCCTGGAGTGGCAGATTTTTGGTATGGAGTCGTAAATTTTAAAGGTTCTTTACTCTGGGTTTTAGATAGCGATCGCTATTTTAATTTAAATAGCACAAGACAAAATTATCGTCGCAAAAAGCTAACTACAGTAGTCATCAAACATCACTCGAAAGATTCTAAACAGGTAGCTTTAGTAACCCCAAAATTAGAGGGCATTATTTCAGTTGAATCCGAGCGGTTAGAACAGTTAACCGATAGTTCGTCACCCAGATTAACAGACTGTTGTTTGGGCATGATTAGCGACAACAATAAAAATACTTATATTTTAAAGGGCAATTTACTAGAGCAGCTATACCAACAAACCAAAGTATCTGCGTAAATCAATTCTGCTTATTCTAATTATTAGGAAAAATCTAATGTCTGATTCTCAATTTGAGTTTGTTACTAATGATGCCGACGATCTAGTAGGCAAAATAGTTCGAGCTAATGCTTTAGAAAGTGAAGGTAATATCGAAGAGGCGATCGCTCTTTACCAAGAAATTGCCGCTCGAGATCCTAGTGGTAATTATGGAGATGTTGCCAGAGAGGCGTTGAATAACCTCCAGCAAACCTCTACTCCAGAGACAAATGATTCCGAACTAGGCGAACTTGAAGAATCATTTTCTTGGTGGGAAAAGCTTAGTATTAAAGCCAAAACAACCTTCATATTGATCGGAGTGACCCTATCATCTACCCTAGCAGTTAGTTCCATAGCATATGTAGTTGCGGATCGAACTGTTGCCAAAGAAATTAACCTAGCAGAACAAGCTGAATCCTACACTTTGACCAAAGCGATCGCTACATTTATGCATCAGCGTTACGGAGACATCAAAGTATTAGCCAATTTAGAAATAATTGCCGATCCAGAATTGAGGGCTAGTAAAAATACACTCCAGAAACGAGCTATTTTAACTAAATATGCTAAAGCATACGGTGTTTATAACAGTATTACCGCTTTCGATCTCCAGGGAAATGCGATCGCCAGTTCGGTCAAGGAAACTCCAGACAACCAAAAAGAGCAACCCTGGTTTCAAAATATACTCACTTTCGATCGGCCCTATATCAGTCAACCTCTGGTTTCAGATTCTGGTACTCTAGAAATTCACTTTGCTGCTCCCATCAAAGATACTACTAGTGGAAAAACTATGGGAATGATGCTAGCAAAGATGCCCGCAGACAAGATTCGCCAAATTATGGTTAATCCTAATGGGGTTGAAACCTCTTATCTGTTAAATAATCGCGGACAAATTTTTCTCTCTTCCGATGAAGCTGAGACACAGCAGATATCGGCAATTGATACCAAAACTATCCCCTTAGCTTCTCGTTTTGATTTTTCCGAACAATTGATTCAAGAATTTAACCGTCGAGCCAACCAACGACAAAACCAAGGCAAAAATAAGCAATTTGTTTTTAACGGCAAACAAGAAGTTGCTTATTTTCATACCTTCTCCGATCTTGAGACCAAGTTCCTGCAAGATTTACCCTACTTAGGCTGGAGTACCCTAACTACTATTGATAACGATTTTGCCTTTGCTGCCCAAAGACAATTATTATTGGTCTTTATTCTGGGAACAGTAGTCACGGCATCGGTCATAGCAGTTTTAGCTCGATTAATCGCCGAAAAAGCCACTCAGCCTTTAATTGACGCAGCAGAAACAGTAGACAAAATTGGTAAAGGTATTTTTGAATCTAGAGTGAGGATTCAAGGAAAAGATGAAATTGCTGAATTGGGTTCTAACATTAATAAAATGGCAGGACAAATTCAGGATATTCTTCATACTCAGGAGATCGAGGCAAAACGCCAACGTCAAGAAAAAGAAAAACTGCAACAAGGGGTAATGGGCTTGCTCTTAGATGTAGAAGGAGCAAGAAAAGGCGATTTGACCGTGAGAGCAGAAATGACCGATGGTGCAGTAGGCTCAATTGCAGATGCTTTTAATTCGACTCTGCAAAAATTACAAGGGCTACTACGGGAGGTACAAAGCGTCTCGACTGAAGTCGGTCAATTATCTTTAGCAGGAGAAGGTTCAGTTAAACAGCTTTCAGAATCGGCACTGAGTCAGGCAGAGGAAATTAACCTCACTTTAAATAATATCGATCAAATCAACCAATCGGTAGAAACTGTCGCTAGCTACGCTCAAGAAGCTGCCCAGATTGCCCGTCATGGTTCGATTCAGGCTAAGGAAGGGGATTTAGCAATGGATGCAACAGTAAATAGTATTGAAAAAATACGCACCACCGTAGCTAATACTGCTAAAAAAGTGAAACAATTAGCAGAATCCTCGCAAGAAATTGCTCAAATCGTCGAAATTATCTCTGGAATTTCGGAAAAAACCAATCTACTAGCTTTTAACGCCTCAGTAGAGGCCGCTCGCGCAGGAGAACACGGTGAAGGTTTTAGAATCGTCGCCGAAGAAGTACGTCGTCTTGCCGATCGCATTACAGAGGCAACTAAAGATATTCAACAACTGGTTGCCACAATTCAACAAGATACAACCTCCGTACTTGAAGGAATGGAAACTAGTACTGCTGAGGTGGTAAACGGTAGTGAATTGGTGAGAATGACCAAACTAAATTTGCGTAGCTTGGCTGAAACTAGCCAACAAATCGACCAGTACTTAAAATCTATTTCTACCAATACCATCGACCAAACCAATACTTCTAGACAGGTGAATGAAAAAATTAACGGTATTGCTTTGGTGGCAAAAACTACTTCTAATGAAGCACAAACTGTAGTGCAGTCTTTACGTACTCTAGTCGAAGAAGCGGAAAATCTTCAGTCATCGATCTCACAATTCAAACTCTAGGCTCGTAAATAGCTCTATAGCAATACGAACTTATATTAAGACGCTCACTACTCGTACAGACGTAGCATGCTACGTCTCTACACTACTCACTACTCCCGTACGGTCTTTTCCCTAAAGGACTCGCTTCGCATCGCATGAAACGACTCTAGCGATCTAGCAATACAAAAAAGCGATCGGAAATTATTTACTACTCACTACTCTTAAGCTACTAGTTTTTAAGTCATAACCAACAAACGTACTATCATAAAATGAGTTCTCAGTTAGACCCTGCAATTCTCGCTGCTATAACCGCCGAAGCACGCCAGTGTTTTTTAGACGAAGATGCCCCAGAGTATCTTCAAATGCTCGAACAAGGCTTGCAAGATCGCGAAAATCCTGACTTTACTTCCTTGCTGCGGGCCGCTCATTCTCTTAAAGGTGGAGCGGGTTTGGCATCACTGACTAGTCTACAAAATTTAGCTCACAAGCTAGAAGATGTGTTATTAGGAATTCAAGAAGAAACAATTTCCGAACGAGAGTTAGCTTGGATCTTAGTCGAAAAAGGAGTTGATGAAATTGGCTATGTTTTGAGTCAAGCTCAGAATGTGGATGATGCGATCGCCAACCCTGAATTGATTAAGGCTTTAGAAGATTTATTAAGCTCTAGCTCATCGAGCCAGCAAAATACCACCAGCGATCGCGATCCTGCTGAGGGTCAACATAACCTGATTTATAACACTTTGACAATTGAGCTAGAAGATAATTTGCTGGCGATCGAAGAACTTGAATTAGACACTCCCCCAGAAGTACTCGAACCGTTACTGTCGGGTTTCGCCGATGAATGTCTATTTCTAGCTGAAACTTTGGATTTGCCTTGGTTAGAGGAAGCGACAGCACCAATTACTCAGGCGTTAGCATCGGATGCAGACACTGTAGAAGTATTACTCTTAACCAAAGAAATAATTATCGATTTACGAGAGCGAATCGATAATTATTTGGAAAACTTAGCTGTTTTTGAAGCTTCTGACTCGCCAAAAGATGGAGAAGAAAACCAGGAGTTAGTTGCTGAAACTCTCAATCGAGAATTAGAGGATATTTGTCAGGCGATCGCCGATCTAGCGATGGATACTCCCGAAGCAGTAATCGAGGAAGCTTTAACTAGCTTTGCTGATGAGTGTACTTTTATGGGGGAAACTTTACAATTGCTTTGGTTGATCGAAGCCGTAGCACCGATTGAAACTCTGATTGCCGAGGTCGAACCTCTAGAAGCTTTATTGACAGTACAAGAACTAGTTGGGGCAATTCTTCAGCAACGCGATCGCTATCTACAAGAATTTGAACGAGTCGATTTTGCCGACGATCGAGGTGTATCCGCAGAAGACAACGAAGCAGTAGCCTTTAGAGAAGAAGATTATCACCTAGAAGATGCAGAATTAGAAGTTGGCAAGGGATTTTTTGATTTTGAGCAAGATGAAGAGGAAGAACAACTGACGACAGTGATGTTCGCGCCTTCTACTGTATCCCAAGAAAAAATAGTCTCTAAAGTAGCAGATGAGTCTCCAAAAAATCCTGCTAACCAAGTCAAAATTCCTTTAGAAAGACTACAGGAGATGACCAATCATGTAGAGGAACTAATTCTAAGCCATTCCCGTTTTAGTCGTCAACAACAGTTACTCAATCAAGCCAATCGGCGTTTGCGATCGCTAACTCGTCAGTTTGAACCGATTCGCGAGCAAATCCAAAATTTATACGCTCGCTTGGCTATTCGTCCTACGGATTTATCTCCCCAAGATAGTGAGATTGAGGATGATAGTTTTGATTCTTTGGAAATGGATCGATATACAGACTTACATACTAGTCTGCAATCTTTCCAAGAATTGATGTTACAGATCCAGGAAACTCGCACCGATATTGATTTTGTTGACCGAGAATTAGCTGAAGATGTCGAACAAACTCAGAAAAATTTGGACAGTATTTATTCCCAAGTTACGAACTCTCGTCTAGTTCCATTTGATTTACTAGCAAAGAGATTTGTTCCCCAGATTAAAGGTTTGAGCCAGCGTTTTGACAAACCAGTTAACTTAGAAATTGAGGGCAAGAGTACTCTAGTCGATCGCATACTGCTAGAACAACTCCAAACTCCCCTGACACATTTACTTAATAATGCTTTTGACCATGGCATCGAATCTAAATACGAACGTTTTGCCAACGGTAAACCAGAAATCGCCACAATTTTATTAACTGCCAAACTCCAAAAAAATCAGCTAGTAATTACGATTAAAGACGACGGTGGTGGAATTAAAATTGAAAAGGTCTATAAGCGAGCTAGAGAAAGGGGAATCTGCCCCCCAGACACATCCCTCAAAGATTTCCAACCAGAAGAAATTTTAAACTGGATTTTTGAACCCGATTTTTCTACCGCAGCCCAAGTCAGCGATATTTCTGGCCGAGGTATGGGGTTGGATATTGTACTTAATTTAATCCGTCAACTCAAAGGTCAACTACAGGTGCAAACCGATTCTGGTTTGGGTTCTACTTTTACCATTACTCTGCCTCTCAACCTGAGCCTGCAATCACTAATGTTGGTTCAATTACAAAATCGGTTAGTAGCTATTCCTCACACTAGTATTAGGGAAATTTTACCTTACAGAGATTTATATTTTACCGACGGACAAAAAAAACAGATTCATTGGCAACAACAAATTATTTCGCTGGCTGCTGTCTCTAATTTATTTCCCTGTCCTAGAGAACCTTTAAAATTGAGTCAAGGCAAAGTTGGGATCGTCCTCGAAACAGCTTTTGAACCCCTGGCAATCTTAGTTGATGCCATAGTCGGCGAAGAAAAATTAATTATTAAGCCTTTTGATGAGACTATTCCCGTACCAGCCTATGTAGCAGGTTGTACGGTATTAGGTACGGGAAAAGTAATCCCTGTAATTCTTCCTCAAGGTTTAGAACAAGAAGCCATTTCCTCTGCATCAGTTCGAGAAAGTGCAATTACTGTAGCCAGTATCACTTCGACTGTTTTGGTAGCAGAAGATTCGGTAGCCACCCGAAGAATGCTAGATAAAATACTAACTGCTGTTGGTTATCAAGTTATTGTTTGTCGAGATGGACAAGATGCTTTAGAACAAATCGAGCGCTACAAGGGCAGAATCGACCTAATTATTTCGGATGTAGAAATGCCTAGACTAAATGGTTTTGAATTGCTAGAAAAAGTCAGAGCTAAACCAGCCTTTTATAATACACCAGTATTAATTGCTACTTCCCGTACGGGCGATCGTCATAAACAAAAAGCCAAACAACTGGGAGCAACCGAATATCTTGGCAAACCCATTCAACCCCAAAAATTGCTCGATACCGTAGCAGCACTGTTGAAATGACCAACTGGCAATTAGTCATCCGATCGTAGCTAAGAGGATGTCTGAAAAGTCATGCATAAATGCGATCGCTGATAAAAATTAGAAAAACTCTCGCGCTTATTTAATCTGTCAATAGATAAAAAGACAGGTAACGAGAGCCATGAATCAATCAGATCGTACTGATTTAACAGATGAGCAGTGGGAAATAATCAAAACGTTGATTCCATCAGCGCTCGGCAGGAGGTCGTCCTCGAACGGTAGATATGAGAAGAGTGCTCGATGGAATCTTCTATATTTTGGTAGCTGGATGTGCGTGGTGTTTGCTACCCCATGACTTTCCTAAGTGGAAAACGGTTTACCACTACTTTCGACAATGGCGAATTGATGGTGATTGGGAACGTATTCACGAACAACTAAGATGCAGGGGTCGCTCGTCATTGAGGAGCATCACCAAGCGCCCATCAGCAGCAGTTCTCGATAGTCAATCAGTTAAGACAGGGACAATGATTCACCGTGATGTCGGATATGATGCTGCTAAACAAATTAAGGGGCGTAAACGTCATGTTTTAGTGGATACTTTAGGATTATTGATTGTAGTGGTAGTCACCGCAGCTAATCTTCCTGAAAGAGCAGGTGCAAAACTCGTGTTTTCCAGAGTGAAAGAAAAGCATGAGCAATTTTGGCGTCTAATAACGATTTGGGTTGATGGGGGTGATCGAGGAAAAGACTTTATGAGATGGGTTATGGACACCTATAGTTATTTCAATTAAGTTTGAGACAAAGCATTCCTTCTATGACAAGTCTTTGAAGAAAAAAATGTTTCATTTTTATTTGAAATGACTATATCGATGGATCTTATACCATTTCTCGAAACCAGCTAGAAAGATAGCAAATTATTTTTTATTAATTAAAATTCTTCAAATCCCTACTATGTTTAGTTTTTGAATTTTGAATTTTGAATTTTGAATTAAAACTAAGTCTCCAATGACTTTTGAGAACT
>JASJEI010000283.1 GCA_030064795.1 Pleurocapsa sp. MO_226.B13
GACACCACTTTTCAAAACATGGAGGCAAGGATTCGAGGGATATTTCTTTCACGAGCGATTCTGGGTCTAATTCAAGTACAAGTATTACTAGGTAGTTATTTTAGCCGATTTCCTCGATCGCATTCCCAAAGTCCAGTTACTCCCAATGATCTATCTACTTCAGAACAATTTGTCATTGGTGGGGCGCAGTCGGTTCGCGGTTATCGTCAAAATGCTCGTCTCGGTGAAAATGGATTGCGTCTATCTATCGAAGATAGGATTACACTAATTAAAAATCAAGAAAATACTCCCCTATTACAAATTGCTCCTTTTGCCGATTTTGGTATAGTTTGGGGTGACTCTACCGAAGATACTGAAGATAATTTTCTGGCAGGTATTGGCTTAGGATTAATTGCCGAACCAATTTCGGGTTTAAGTCTTCGCCTTGACTATGCACCACCACTAGTTAATCTAGATGACACTGGGGATAACGTTCAAGAAGATGGTTTCTATTTTCGTATTGGCTATCGTAATTAAATCAAATTATTAATTTTTGTTCGAGGATGCTGTGAATAGCTTAAAAGACAGAGGCACAGAGGCTTTCAACATCGCTTTTCGGTAAATACTCCTTCCTGTACCCGATCCTTGAATTGTTGGTATGACAACCTCTTTCTCACGTCAATACTCTAATTAGTAAATAGATACTACTATCTTAGATAGTCACAGTCGTAACATATTGCAAATCTCAAATCTGAGCGGCATTCAATTTGTTAAAGCGACAGTAATTTGTTACCGATGACAAATAAAGTGTTAATGTACATGGGAGATTTTTTTAAGCTCGCTTAAATAATATTGAATATTGTCTATAAAAGCTCTCGGCGGGATTTGAACCCGCGATCTCTCCCTTACCAAGGGAGTGCTTTACCCCTAAGCCACGAGAGCAGGACTTCTTAATATATCATGCTTTGAATAAATTGGTAAAGTCGAGCCAGATTTAATTGCTAATTACTCTTTGAGGCGATCGCACTAGGCGATCGCTGTAGAAGAGGCAAAATCAGTCTGCCCCTTCTACTACTCTTAATCTTAGTACTGTCAAACAGAAAAACTAAAGTATTTGTTCTACTTCAGCAATTTCAGGGATTTTTTCGCGCAAACGACGTTCGATCCCCATTTTTAAAGTCATTGCCGAACTCGGACAAGAGCCACAAGCACCTTGAAGTCTTAATTTAACAATTGGACCTTCGATTTCGGCTAATTCGACATTACCGCCGTCAGCCATAAGATAAGGACGTAGCTCGTCTAAAACATTTTCTACGTTATCTTGAGTTAATGCTAATGCCATAGTTAATGTGATTTGATTTATTCGTAATTACTATTAAACCTATCCTAGCGCGATCGCACTTCTTTTAGTCTCGATTAGGCTACTGTAGCAGGTTCTAATAACTTAGTTTCAGAAAAGATAAACTCAGTAGTGATTTTATCACCACCTGCATCAATAGATTCAATTACCTGATGTTTGGGAACATAGTATTTACCAAGCTGTTCGTAACTCTCGTGGAACTCTCGTTTGGCTTTGAGAGCGTTGGTTTTAGAGTCGCGGAAAACTGCATTGTAACCTGTAGAAATGTAACCCTCGCCAGTATCGAGGCTTTCATTGGTATTAATGACAAATGCCATTGGACCCATAACCCGACTCACCTGACAGATTTCTTTGCCTCGGATCTTGTAGTTAGACCCCATTGAGTCTCCCTTAACCAAAATTTCTACCGCACCACTAGTATCTTCTTCCCCTAGAGTAAAAGTGCTTTTGCCGTGAGCATTTTCAAAAGTATTGCGTTTGCGATGAGTAATGATGTCTCGCATCTGGTTGTAAACACTTTCGGCTACTTTTTCGTCTTCAATACCAGTAACTTCTACTGATAAATCACTGTTGACTTTGATCTCGGCGGTATAGGTTTCATCTCCTTGTTTTAGCTCTAACTTGGTAGTGTAACCAGGAAAACCGCTATCCCAGGTATAACGGTTTTCATAAGCTGCTTGAAAGCGATCGCGTGCAGTATTATCTGTCATATTGAAGTTAAAATTCCATTTATTGTCATTATCTAGTTTAGAAAATTTGCTTGAAATTAACCTATATTTGCCCAAATCGATTTTCAACATAAGTAAAACAAATATAAATTTGTCTCTAATTCCTCTTTAGTTGGTATTGCTCAAAACATAGATTTCCCCGACCATAAGCTAAGTTTAAAGAGAAGACATTTCTCAGGAAGAGCGATCGTGCAGTTTAATACATCTTGTTTTGTTACGGACAATCCTGAATCATGGCTAATTTTGTCGATCTATATCGGCTTTTGGGGATACAGTTACTATTCTTTGGTCATCTTTTTGATTCACACCCACAGACGACATCGTTTGCAGGAAAATATGGATTTAGAAGAGAAGGGATTGAGTGCGGGAGATTAAGAAGTAGCAAAATTTAACTTGAAAATCCGAAGGCAACCAGCCAACAAATAGGAGCAATAAGACCAAAATCCCGTCTAAAATTGTATTCTTGTGAAGATCTTATTGCTCTAAAATTAAATGAAATCATTATTAATATTAAGCTGTATAGCGATCGGTATTAGTGGTGCAACCCCTGTAACTTTTCCGACGCGGGTAAATGCCGAGACATTTTTCGCTCAAACTAATCCGCCTCCAGCTACACCCAACTCTCAAACTGCCCCACTGATTCAAGCTGCGAGTGCATTACTGCGTCAAGAGCGTTATCAACTCGAATCAACGATGGAGATAACGGGAGATATTCCAGGTACTTTTTTTAAATCTGCTGCTCAAGTCAATACGATCCTTGAAGCACCCAACAAAATTAACTCAGAGATTACTTTTGTCAGTCCCAATGGACTAGAGGGCAAGACATATCAGATCGTCTCTGATGGCACTCAGGTATGGATTTACAATTTGGCAACCAATCAATATTCCATCAGCGATCTCAAACAATTTCTCCAGACTAGAGAGGCTTTTTTGATGGGGACACTATCTTATTTTTATGTCACTACTCGCAGTAATTTCGGCAGTTCGACTATAACAGCTAATGTTTTAGCCAAGCTTCCTGAAGATCGGCTAGTTAGGTATTTCCAAAGATTTGCTAATGTCGATCTGCAAAGTCCCCTAATCAAAGATGAAACTATAGAGGGGAAAATCTACAAGGTTTACGATCTTAATGCCACCAATAGAGGCTTTGAACTAACCGCTTATGTCGCTCCCGAACCATTAGCCCTCGAACGAATAGATCTTGCTGGTACTAAAGACGGCTTACAACTGGCTACCCAAGAACAAATAATCAACCAAACTATTCTCGAATCAATCCCTGCTGAGACATTTAGTTTCTCTCCTCCAGACAATGCAGAACAGGTTGCACGACCAATTGCGATCGAGCCATTTTGAACAACCTCAGTTTTACAGCGTCACCTATATAATTATAAAATCTTAGGACAAACATATTACAAGTATCTGCTTAAAAGTGGCGATCGCAACTAAATCTAATTATCGGTATTTTGGTTTATTTTTAATTAGCATTTTTTTATTGCTGATTACCGAACCTGCCCTAGCTCAAGTACCCAAAGCCAGCCAATCAGAACTAAATACGCTCTGGCTGGTGATAGCGGGGAGTTTGGTGTTTTTTATGAATGCTGGCTTTGCCATGTTAGAAACAGGCTTGTGTCAAGTCAACAATTCGACCAATGTTTTAGCCAAAAATCTAATTGTCTTTTGTATTTCCATTCTGGCTTTTTGGCTGGTTGGCTTTGGGCTAATGTTTGGCAATGGAAATTCCTGGGTAGGGGAGACAGGATTTTGCTTTCAGGCTTTTACCCCACCTTTACAAGATGATGTGAGCGGGAGTTTTGATAGCTTAGAGATACTATATCCAGGACAACCCTGGATGGTGGCATTCTTTTTCCAATTGGTCTTTGCAGGGACTGCTGCCACAATTGTTTCTGGCGCAATGGCACAAAGAGTCAAATTTTGGGCTTTTTTTGGTTTTAGCTTTTGTCTAGTTGCAGTTGCCTATCCGCTCACTGGGCGTTGGGTATGGTATCCTAACGGTTGGTTAGCTACCAATTTCCATTTTCTAGATTTTGCTGGTTCGACGGTAGTTCATTCTGTGGGCGGAATGGCGGGGCTGGTGGGAGCAATTCTCATTGGGCCGCGCAGAGGATGGCAGGGTTATAATCCCGATCGAGTTAGAGGTAATCGCTTTACTATTCGTCCTCAAACTTTTAGTCACTACAGTCTTTCTCTTGCCACTCTAGGGTGTCTAATTCTCTGGTTAGGCTGGTTGGGTTTCAATGGAGGCTCGGCTCGTTCCCTTGCCGATGTTCCCCATATTATTGCTACGACTATGTTAGCGGGAGCATCGGGAGGGATTTTTGTCCTGTTGTTGAGGGGGCTGCGTAGTCGCAAACCACCATTATCCTCAGTAATCAACGGTATATTAGGGGGATTAGTGAGTATTACCGCAGCTTCGATGTATGTTAGTTTGGCGGTGGCTCTAGTTATAGGTGCAGTGGGCAGTTTGTGGATTATCTCGATCGAAAAACTGCTAGAACGCCTAAAGATTGATGACCCCGTCGGAGCGATTCCAGTTCACTTGGGTTGTGGCATTTGGGGAACTTTGGCTGCGGGTTTGTTTGCTCATCAAGTCCCACCCTATATCAATCAGCCAGTGATTAGAATAGAACAAATATTCTCTCAGGCGATCGGTATCTTAGCAGTTAATTTAACTACTTTAGTTTTAAGCCTAATTTTTTGGTTGTCTATTGGTTTGGCTATTTATGCCCTAGAATCTTTCAACGATACTTTGAAATCTGCTTTTGGTCGGCAAAGTTCTCCCCAGAGCGATACCGATAATTTTGACCAACGGTTACCCGCAGGCACCTTAGTTTCACGGAGGTGTACGGGTGACGATCTGAATGCTAACAATCTTAAAAAATATTTGAACTTAGCTTGCCAAGCTTTAAGAGTCTCTCAACAAGAAGAAGCACGAGGTAGTGATGGAACGTTTTTTTGAGTCTCACAAATTTCTCAACTTCTTTTTCTATAATTTAATTTAAGCTTTGAACGAGATGTTATGTCGTTTCAGTTTTGACTAAGATACATTTCTTCTTTTTAGTCATTAGTAAGGGCGATTCGCGCGAAGCGTCCTAAAGGATACACTCAATGCGACAAGTGCAAGCCGCTTCGCATAAAGCGAGTCCTTTAGGGAATCGCCCTTACGGTCATTAGTTGCCTAATCTACTAACTACTGATTACTGATTACTTCTTACTTCATCTGTCTTTATCTGTTTTGACCAACGGTCACCCGCAGGTGACGCATAGCTAGTCCTTTAGGGCACCTTCGTTTCACAAGTCCGCGTCGCCTGAATTTATGAGGACACGGTTTCCGAGGTCTCCTCGGAAACGTGAGATGTCCGTTTCAGGCGTTTATGACGGACGTGGAGGTGTACGGGTGACTAAAAAGTAAAACAATATTAGCTCTCCAGCCTGGAGCAACCAAAGCGGAACTGGAAGAAGCGTCAAGGGAGATTCAGCAGAAGGCGTTAAAGAAAAAAATGCGATCGCTTCTATTTCTTTTTGTGCATCAACTTTGAGGAGGTTACAGTCATGGTTAAAAATCAAGAACTTTCTAGCTTAATTAACTATTGGGAAAATCAATTAGCCAATTGGGAAAAGGAATATCGTCTTTTTGGCCCCAAAGGAGAAATTGAAAAACATCAGACAGGTTTTATCAAAACAGATCTTAATGGTTTGAGAAGCCGAATCAATAAACTCCATAATTTGCAAAAACAACTAGACTCCACGGTTACAGAACTAGAAAATTATCGACAAAAAGTATTAGAACAGAGTAACCAAAGAATGAACCGATTTCACATCCAACAAATTTAAACAGGAGAAATTCACGACTGAAGGCGATCGCTCAAATCGGGAATAAGAAATTACGTCCTCCACAAATTCAGTCAGAGCAGAATATTCGTACTAGCTAGGGAAATCGAGATAAGATTGAAGTAGAAAGATCGATCTAGCTAGACGAAAAAGCAAGGATGCTCGTCAACTAGTCGCGCTGGATGACAAATCTTGTCCAGAGGTGAGAAACATGACCAGACAATTTCGCGATCGCCTCCAAGCAGGTCGCTTACTGGCACAACAACTACAACCAACTTATGCCCATCGCTGGGATCTTATAGTGTTGGGTTTACCTCGTGGTGGCGTACCAGTGGCTTATGAAATCGCTAAAGTTCTCCAGGCCCCTTTAGATATTTGTCTTGTTAGAAAGCTAGGCGTACCAGGACATCAAGAATTAGCCATGGGGGCGATCGCCCTTGGTGGGACTAAAGTTGTAAATCAAGATTTAGTGCGCTCGATGAGGATTTCTCAAACAGCGATCGCCGAGGTGACCGCTAGGGAACAACGAGAATTAGAACGACGCGATCGCCTTTATCGCGGTTCTCGTCCCCTTCCCGATTTGAGCGCTCGTACTGTTATCGTAGTTGATGACGGCATTGCTACGGGTTCGACTCTCAAAGCTGCTTTATTTAACATTAAACAACAGCAACCAAAACAGATTGTCGTCGCAGTTCCCTTGGCACCACCAGATGTTTGCCAGGAATTAAAGCGAGAAGTAGATGAAGTAGTTTGCCTGCTTACTCCTCAGTGGCTTCATTCAATTAGTCTTTGGTATGAGGACTTTTCACCCACTACTGACGAACAGGTACGTAATTTACTAGCGCAGAATGTTGCTTGGCTAGAGCGATTAAATTCTCAAGATCGAACAACAATCAGTCAATAATCTAATACATTCAGGAGATTAGACTCATGCTTACCAAACAAAAAAATAAACACTTTCATATCTTTGACTATTTTTTAGATGGACAGTTTCTCAGATGGGAAGAAGTTGAGGGAAATATGCCAGTCTGCGGACAATACTGGGTAGTTAACTTAGAAAATAATACTCAGGTAATCACCAAAGTTGAGGAAATCGAGCCAGTTAGTGAAACTGAAACGAGAATCTTGCTCTGTTCTTGTTAAGGGGATGGTTTGTCGAGCGTTATGGCGATCGCTGTTGCTTTCGCTCCAAATTTGATTAGCAAAAATATTGTTAAAACCCAGAAAATAATGGAACTATCAAACACCGAAGTAAAAAAACTTGCTACTGAGATCCTCTCAGGAATGCTGGCTAATCCTCACGTATATCCAATGGTAAGCGATGACTTGGGTAGAGGGCCGCGAGAACAAGATTTGATTATCGCTTCAATTGAGATGGCCGAAAGTTTAATTTCCCATGTTGAGAGTAGAAATAAACAAAAGAAAAATTGAAGTCGATCGGGTTATCTAATGCGGGATTGCTGGAAAGTATTAAACAAAATTTTCAGGAAGCTGGTGTCAAACTGACTATTAACGATCGCACTTAATCATCTAACTTGCCTAAATCTATAATGGGAAAAAGCGATCTATAGTCAGGTTCTGAGATACCTGCAAAGTATCTGATAGATTTACAAGTGTTGGAGTTTTTATTTAATTAACAAAACATCCATTGTTACTTTACTGGATCGAGAAATTCTTGTTGAAAAGCGATCGCCATTTTTTCTAGAGCTAACTGGCGATCGCTAGCACTAAGGATACATTTTTCAGAAGGTAAAACAAGTGGTT
Organism: Pleurocapsa sp. MO_226.B13; assembly: GCA_030064795.1. Next base: position 7,681 of record JASJEI010000283.1, read on the forward strand.
CAAATAACAATCTGGATGTAGGAGTATTATTAGCATCAACAATATATATTCTCCGATCTTTTTTGTCTCTCAATATATCTAATTCGCCATAGTCTAAACCTAATTTTTGACAGAAATTTAAGATGTTATTTATTTCGGTTTTATCAAAAATTTCTGAGGTTTCAACTAGTCGAACTGACAGTAAACTGAGATAACCATAAAAGCGTTGTCTTTCGGTTTTGCTTTCTTTTGTATAGATGTAGACAAAAGGAATTTTCTGTTTAAATATAGGAACTCGATACTCCAGAACTTGATTATTTTCTAGTTCGTTATCAACTAGTTTTTGATAGACAACTCCCGACTCCACCTCATCAATAGGACAAGAAAGTATTTTGCCATCGTGTTTAGCATTGAAATTAGACTTGGCTACGCATTTTGCTGTATATGTCAAGGGATTTACACCAATACTATAACCAAAAGCCTCGTCAAATACTTGATTGACTAATAGCTTACTGACATCTTGACAATGAAGATTAACAACATGATTATTTTGTTCTGACCATTGAGTTAAAATTGGTTCTTTAGCGAAGAAAGTTTGGTATCTTTGCCATTTGATTGCTAAATCGAATTTTTTTTGGGGATTATTGGTAACATCGTATCCTAAAAAAAGACAAATCTGATAAATTGCTGCTTTTCTGTAAGGAAAATCTGGATAGAATAGGATTTTTTTTCTATTGTTTAATAACTTTTGCGTTGTGGTTACTAGTTTTTGAATAACAGCTAATGGTTGTTCATTGACTCCAACTGAAAGATTATATTTATACGTCCTATATAAATTAAGTAAAGAAATAGGTAAAAACTTTTGAATAAATATTTTGGTTTTATCGAATAAACTATCGGGATTAACTGCTTGTTTTTTGGCAATACTTAATAATAAGGAAAAAGGAGCAAAATTAATCGACATAAGTATATCTCTACAAAAAATATTATTGAACTATTTTATTGGTAATTTACTAGTTATTAATCCGAACGATATTTAGTTACCAAAGTTTTTCTGGAGTAAAAAGAAGACGATTTAAAAACAAAGATTCGACTTTACACCCATTTCAATTAGCCTAACTATACTATCAATTGCTATAGCGACCAATCTGAAAAAGTTAAACCTGTAAACTGTCGTAATTTTTCAATGTCGGGTGCAATTTCTTCGACAAGTATCTCTTTGTCACCTGACGATAAAGTGGGTCGCTCAATCGATTGTCGCAAAGGCTTAGTAATCTTGCGGATACTGGCTAGCAGATAGGGATTATTTGTTCTTCGGCAAAGCGATCGCTCTAATCTGGACAAACGTTTTTTGTCACTAGACTCGTGGAAACGTTCCTCAAGCAGAGTTGGATCGTAGTTATCTGATATTCCTAAGAATCTAAAAACAATACTAAGTACATTTGTAGTATGTTTATTTAGTTGCTCCGATTCCAGTATTAACAATTGCCGATCCGAGTAATATTCTAAAAAAGCTTGTATTTGAAAATAGTATTTACTGGTTTGAATATAGTTGCTGCTGGTGTCCTTTACCACCTGCGAAAACGCTCGCGATTCCCGTCCGCGAGCGTAGTTATGAACGTAGTGAGATACAATTCTCTCGATTGGATCGCGAAGCACGTAAATCAGTTTCGCATCTGGCAAGATAGAGTACATTCTCGCAGGAACATCGGGAAATAGGTGTCGCTTGGTGTAATTGGGAGAGGCTTCAAAAGCATATTCTCCATTACCGTAGAATAGATTCTGATACCAGTCAATTCCTTTGTTGAAATCACTGCTAGTTTTAAAAAAGTCTGTTTCCTTGCTTGAAGAAGGTACGATCTGGGGATGAGAAGCAATATAGCGATACAGGCTGGTTGTCCCGCCCTTCATTGCACCAATGATTATAAAATTCGGTAGCATTTTAGTTTTATAGATCTATAAAAAAAATGGTATTGAAGAATATTATTGCGAGTCAATCGACTCCGTTTAAAAGTAGATCGCTTTAAATTAGTTTGCCAAAAACACTACAGTGAATGCCGAGCTTTTTGCGTACCCAAAGAGTATTCTCAATATTTAACAAAATCGAACTACTAGCTGTGGCGATCGCTGCTCCCTCAAGTCCCCAACGAGGAATTAATAAGGCGTTTAAAATTATATTCAAAATGGTACTAGCTCCACGACTGATGGAGGTATAACGTTCGTTTCCAGTCATATTGAGCAATAAACCTACCGAACCCGTAACTACATTGACTATTTGCCCTACACAGAGAATAATCAGAGCTTTTGTGCCTTGAGTAAACTCACTACCAAACAGCGATAAATACCAAGAGCCAAGAAAGACCAAACCGATAATTATCGGCAAAGAAGCTAACGACACGGTACGGGAACTTTTAATCAAAATTCTTTGTATCTGTTCGCTTTTGCCTTCCGCATAGAGACTGGCGATATTTGGGCCGAGAACATTGTTGGCAGCATTGGTAACGAAGTCGATTAATTGCGCTCCTCGACTAACAGCAAAATAAATTCCCACTGCTTCAGCACCCTGAAACGCTCCCAGCATGATTATGTCAGTCCGAGATTTAATCATATACATACTCCCCATAAACATGAAGGGCAAGGCACTGTAGAGCCAAATTTTTCCTTGATATTGGGGAGTTGCTTGCTTAGTAGCAGCGGGCAAAATCTGATATAGCAACCTGACACCAATTACCAGAGTAACAATAGCAGCAAAGACTCTGATTGAGGCTACCCAAACCGCAGTCAAACCATCTCCTAATAGTAGATAGGCGCATCCACTCAAGACTAGTAACAATACAGGAGCAACAATCCATTCTGGAATCAGCCCTATCAAGATTTTATTCAGTCCCCTCATCGCTCCCAGACGTAAATTTCTCAGAGTCTCGATCGGAATTAGCAGCATAGCCACACAGAAGACTCCGAACTGTTGGGGATTAGCCTGCATATTAAAGCTCCAGGCTATAGCGATCGCGATCGCAATTAACCCGAGCGAAGCGATTAGAACTATTCCGTTAGCCCAATACAATAAACCCCGCATCAAGCCCCAGGAAGCTCTAGTTTTGTAAATAGCAAATTCGCGGACGACTAATTTATCCAGTCCCAAAGTCGCTCCCAAAGTTAGTAATTGAGTCCAGGTAAAAGCGTAGGTATAAACTCCAAACCCCTCTACTCCCAACAAGCGAGCCAAAATAATCCCAGTAACAAAATTTAAGCCCGTAGCAGCGATCCTCAAACCCAAAGTACCTGCTGCACCTTTGAGCAAACGTTGCTTGAGGTTATTTTTTTGCTCCTTGGCGATCGCAGTTTGCACTAGGTTTTGGATCGGCTGAATCCATCTATTCATAATAATTAGTAACGAAATAAGCGTGTCAACATGATTGGAGTTAATCAGTTGTCTTCGCGATCGACAACTACCTAAACTCCAGCTATTGTCCCATTTAGGTAGTCATTTTGCAGTAAATACTGAGATGAGTTGCCAAAAACGAGCGCTTTTTTTAAGTATTTATACTGAAAATAGCTAATTTGTGTATCGAGTTTATCACTTTTACTTCAGTATGATGAACTAACACCAGCTTGCAATTCTACAAAAATCAGGCAGAGTGCGAGTGTCCAAACGTTGTTTTAGTTATTCGGACAAAATGAAGCGTAAACTATTAATTTTAGGAACGAGAGGTATACCAGCAAGACATGGCGGATTTGAGACTTTCGCAGAACGGTTAGCTCTTTATTTAGTTAAGAAAAGATGGGAAGTAACCGTTTACTGCCAAGTCGATTGCCCCAAAATTTATCAAAAAAAATGGAGGGGTATTACTTTGGTACATATCCCCAGTAAAAATGATAATTCCCTCAATTCGATCGTTTTTGATTATCGATCTACTCTTCACGCGCTCAAGCAAGAGGGCATAATTTTGGTTCTCGGTTATAATACCGCCGTTTTTTCGGTCTTATATTGGCTCAAAAAACGAGTCAGTATGATGAATATGGATGGCATGGAATGGTGGCGTAAGAAATGGAGTTTTTGGCAAAAAGCATGGTTATTTTTGAACGAGCGTTGTGGAACTATTTTTAGCACTCACCTAATTGCCGATCATCCTCAAATCAAAAAATATTTAGCAAAACACGTATCTCCCCAAAAGATTAGTGTGATTGCTTATGGAACAGAACAAGTAACTAGAGTAGATCCACACTTACTAGAACCTTACCAACTTGCCCCCAATCAATATCTTTTGATTATTGCTAGACCAGAACCAGAAAATTCAATTCTGGAAATTGTTTCGGCTTTTTCTAGTCGCAACTGGGGCGTAAAATTAGTAGTTTTAGGACGCTATTCACCTCAAACAGTCCCCTACCATCGAAAAGTAATCGAGGCAGCTAGTGATGAAGTGATTTTTCCTGGGGCAATTTATAACAAAGAAGTAGTCGATAGTTTAAGATTTTATACTCGTTTATATATTCACGGACATACAGTCGGCGGTACCAATCCCTCTCTAGTCGAAGCTTTAGCTGCTGGTTCTCCCGTTCTGGCTCAAGATAACTCTTTTAATCGCTGGGTTGCTGGAGAAGATGCTCATTACTTTAGAGATAGGGTTCATTGTCTTCAAAAATTAATCCAGCTTGTCAATAATACCGAACAACTAAAAAAAATGAGGTTGGCAAGTACAGTCAGATACTGGGAGCAATTCTCAGATAATCAAGACCTTAAAGCTTACGAAAAATTACTATCAATATATACGATCGCAGCAGAGTCCCCAAAAGTTGCTTTGAAAAACAGTCCAAAAAATTAGTAATCTTTAAAGCAGAGAAATGTTTAATGTAACCTGATGATTAATCTGCTTATAGTAGAAGACCAGAAGACAATTTTACAGCTTTTAAAAAGCTATTTAGAGCGAGAATCAGACTTGAGGATTGTGGGAATTGCTGCTGATGGTCAAACAGCGATCGCCAAAGTAGAACGTTTAAGACCAGATGTGGTGTTGATGGATGTGGAAATGCCTGGAATAGATGGGATCGCAGCTACTCGAACTATTTCTCAACGCCATCCAGAAGTAAAAGTACTAATTTTAACTACTCACGATGACGATCGCGTCCTCAACTATGCCTTGCAAGCTGGAGCGAAAGGATATTTGCTCAAGAATACTCCTCCTAGAGAACTAATCGACTTTATCCGCTCGGTTTATCGAGGACATTTACAGCTGGACTCTGGTTTAGTCCAGAAGTTACCACAAGAGCAATACTCTCAACTCCATCAAGAAAACTCGAACGGACAGGAAATTTTTAGTCAGAAAACTTCAAAATTTCCTTACTTTTTGCTGGGAATTATCCTTAATACTTGTGTGTGGTTAGTAGCGATCGCTTACTGGAAATTAGTACCGCCTCAATATACCAGTGAATGGGGATTTAAAATTTTGGGCAAAGGAACGGGAGTAGAATTAAATTTACCTACTATTGGTAAGGCATCATCTGGTACTGGTTCTGGTAAAAGTAGTGATGACACCAGGGTAGATTATACCTATATCGCTAGCGATTCTTCTCTTTTGGAGGAAACCGCTACAGAAGTGGGAATGTCTGTTGGAGAGTTTGGCAGACCAGAAATTATTACCGATGATGAAGGCAATATTGTCTCTTTGTCAATTGAGGGAGATACCCCTGAAGAGGCACAGAAAAAAGCTCATGCTTTTCATCATGTTTTGACCGAGAAGATTGAAAACTTGAGACAAGCTGAAATCGAACGCCAAGAACAGCATACTCAAGCTACCCTCGAAGCAGCACGTCAGAAGCTCGATTTAGCCCAAGAAAAACTTTCTGAATATCAAGTTTCATCTACCCTAAGTTCTGGGGAGCAGGTTAAGCAATTGACTAGTAATTTGGAAGAGTTATACCGTCAAAGGGCGGAGTTATCAGCCCAAGAACGGGGCTTAAGAAAAATTACTCAGCAGTTAGAGGATGAATTGAATCTATCTTCGACAGAAGCAACTTCTGCTTATCAATTACTCGACGATGATGTTTTTCAACAACAGTTACAACAATATGCTCAACAAAGTAGAGAACTGAGTAATTTATTGTCTCGCTTTACCGAGGTAAATCCTTCAGTAATCGAAAAACAAGCCCAGTTAGAAGAAATAACTACAGATTTACAACAAAGAGCCAGCTTTTTGCTCAATCGACCAATAAGCCAACAAGAGCTAGAAAGAATCAGCTATCTTACCCTCGATCCGAAGGTAAAAACAGTAAGACAAGAGGTTTTTAAAGATTTAATTGCCAATGAAGCCCAGGAGCAAAAATTAGAAGCGCAAATTCAAGAATTGGAAAATCAGATGGGGCTGCTAGAAAACCGTCAAAAAAATATCACTCAAGATAAGTTGAAGATGGATAGCTTTCAGCGCGATCTACAGGTAGCAGAGGCAGTTTTTGCCACAACTTTAGCGGAATTAGATTTAGGTAAAGAATATGTCTATTCCCTTTATCCTCCAATTCAGTTAATTAAAGAGCCAAGTTTGCCTAAAGAAAATAATCCCACCAGTCCCAATCTTCGCTTGATAATGTTGGGAGGCATGGCGGGTTCTTTTCTGGTTACTACTGGCTTGATTTTGCTTTGGCTCGAACGCCGTCCTCATGCTTATGCTACGGCATTAAACTCAGACGAAACACCTTCTTCTTCTACCTTGGATGTCAATCGCCTACAACAAGTAAACTCAAAATCCCAACGGCACAATGCCTTAAACTCTAAATCCCAACGGCACAATGCCTTAAACTCTAAATCCGATAGACATAACTAGAGCAGACAATGAATCGATTTGTTTCTGTAATTATTCCAGTTTTTAACGATCGCGATCGCCTGGAAATCTGTTTAACCGCTTTAGAAGGGCAAACTTATACCAAAGATAATTATGAAGCGATCGTCGTCGATAATGGCAGCGATGAAAGTCTAGAAAATTTAGTTGAAAAGTTTCCTCAAGCTAAATTGGCTTATTGCCAGCGTCCTGGTTCTTATGCTGCTCGCAATCATGGCATTGCTCTGGCTAAAGGAGAAATACTCGCTTTTACTGATGCTGACTGCATCCCTCAACCAGACTGGTTGGAAACTGGGGTTAAAAGGCTTTTGGATACGACCAATTGTGGATTGCTAGCGGGAAAAATTGAGCTTTTTTTTCAAAACCGCGATCGCCCGACCATAGTCGAACTCTATGATTGGGCTACATTTTTTCATCAAAAACAATATATCGAAGCCCAAAAATATGGCGCGACCGCTAATATCTTTACCTATAAATCCGTCTTCGACCGGGTGGGTTTATTTAATTCTCAGCTAAAATCTGGAGGGGACAAAGAATGGGGTCAAAGAGTGTTTGCCCAAGGCTATAATTCAGTTTATGCTGCTGAAGTTTGCGTGGCTCATCCTGCAAGACATTCCTTCAGACAAATGTACCGTAAAGTAGCGCGGGTCAGGGGAGTGGGTTACGAACAAGCCAGAGCGACTCAACCACTATTGGTTTATCTCCTGACCACTCTGTCTCATCTAAAACCTCCATTGCGCTCCACTCAACATAAACTAACTCGCCTCTCTCAAGCAAATAAGTTACAAAATCCTCTACAAGTAATTCAAATGATTTGTTTCATTTTCGCGCTTCACTATCTAGGATTCTTTGCTCAAAGTTATAGCGAGGGTTAGAGAAAATAAATTAAGCGAGGTAGTCCGAAGGAGGCAGGAGGCTTTTTGAAGTCGTGATGTCAGAAGTCAAAAGTCAGTCAGAAGTCGTGATGTCAGTCCGCAGGGGGCAGGGGACAGAACTAACTAACTACTAACTACTAACTACTAACTCCGAATTCAAATTTTGCATAGATTACTTAATCATCCCCCTCGCGTTCTTTTTTAAGCTTGTCCAATTTAAAAGTAGGAGGAATCGCTTCTAGCTCGCGAGGCTCTAGTCTAATTTGCCAAATTTTAATCTCGTCTTGAGCCCTGGAAAAGCTGGTAGTACCAGAGGGGACTTGTTGGGCAATGGCGATCGCCTCTTCCAAAGAGAAATCCGAAGCCTGTCTTGCCATAGCTAAAATTTCTGCTGCCCAATCATTGACATCCCGCACCACTTGAGGATAAACCGAACTAGTAGTAGCAGCTTGTCTTGCAGTTTTAATTGCTCGTGCTAAAGCTTCCGGTGTTCTTCTTCTGGCAAGCTCGTTGGCTTCGCTAATATATCTTTCTCCGTCTATTTCCTCTTGCCAACGGGTAATTCTGCTTTGAGCATCTGAGTATAAAGCTCTACCCGATTTGATTTTTTTGGCAGCATCAATCGCTGCTACGTAGTTGTTGAAATTGGCAAAAGAGTCAGCCTCGTCGAGAATTGGTTGGTCTTCTACGCGCTGAATATCTTCCCGCCAGATTCGAGCATAATCCCGAGCTTCTTTGTAAAGAGGACTACCAGGGGAAATCAGGTTAACCTCGGCGATCGCTCTGCGCCAAGCATTGACGTTATTGCCATAGGCTAATTCTTTAGCTCGATTGAGTATGGGTCGATCTTCAATGATCTGAATTTGACCGCGCCATTTTTTTATTTCTTGACTGGCTTCACGGTAGCGGGGGTTAGAATCGGGAATCAGTTTTGCTTCGGAGATTGCCTTACTCAGATTGGCGATCGTACCAACTCTAGCTAAATCTCTGGCTTTCGACAAATGGCGGACATCGTTAATTTCTAATTTCCAGCGACGAGTTAATTTTTGCCCTAGTTGGTAATATTCACTGTTTTGGTCTAGTTTTTCTACTTCTTCAATTGCCTCTTCAATGCCAAATACTGTATCTAATTGCGCGCTAGAACCAGCATTTGCCAATATTTGCCAATCTTCACTTCTTTTTTGTAGATTGAGGCTGCGTGGAATCTGAGGTGTGATTCTTAATAGTTGCTGCCAGTCTCGCCGTTCGATTAATTGCTCGATATTGGCTACCAATTTTTCTTTGCCCTCGGCAATAATTTCTTGAGCCTGTTCGTAAGCATAGCTCTTGCTATCAATATCATCTGCCTTGTCAATTGCGAGGATTAAATCTTCAATGTTACCGTTAGTTATCTTAGTCTGGGCTTTACTAAGGCTGGCGTTTTCTTCCTGAGCAACATTAATATTATTAATGCTTTCTTCATATTTAGTAGTTGCCCAATATTCATTAGTACTATCAGTCAGACGTACTGCCCAATTAAACGCGCCATTCCAGTCAGCTTCGCGGAGTTTGTTTTCTACTTGCTGATAAGTTTCTTCTCCCTTCGTCCAAACAGAATTCCAGCTGGCGATTTTTTCGTCAACTATTTCTTTCGCCGAGAGATTGGGGGGGATTTTGTTTGCCGTGGCGATCGCCCCCTTTAAATTTCCTGCTTGAAACTCTTCCTCGGCAATGGTTAAAATTCCCGTTGCCCATCTGTCGATGTTACGGTCGATTTCTGGTCTGAGGGGGTGATTTTCGGGTAATACTGCCACTAAATCGATTGCAGAGAGTAATCCTGCTACATTACTCTCCTCAGCAGCGGTTTGAGCGCAATAAAGACGAATTGAAGCCGAAGCGATCGGCCAGAAAACTTTAGAACAACTTTGAGTTTTGGGTAATTTAAGCAGCATTGTAGTTGCTCCATAGCCCACTCCACCCGAACATAACACCAGTAAGATTCCCCATAGCTGCCACATTTGCCATAGGGGTCTGTTTTTGGTTCGCTCAAATGCGAGCGAGTTTGCCTGCTTGGGTACAGAGCTAATTGAAGGAGATTTTTGAGGGGTCGAAGGCACTAGTCTATCTTCCTTAAAATCCTGATTAAGATATGGGTCTGGCTGTTTTGGCTTTTCACCATTAATTTTAGCGTTAGATTCATCTTTAGTTGAATCCGAGCCGAATTGTGGTCTTTCGTTTGTCGCCATAAATCACCTGATTACGATGCCAGTAAGGATATCTTAAGATTTCCCCAAGCTGACGGTTAAATCGTAACCCATCTTATCACTCTTATTTATGGAGTAAACAATACACTTATGTCTATATTGTCAAGAATTAATTTAGATTTAAAGGTTTGCCTACATCTTAAAGATTTATTTAACCCAAGACTGCAATCTACTCAGCTTTTAGATCGGCGATTAATTGAGTTAATTGGGCTTCGTTTGCCTGATATACTTCTCCACAGAACTGACATACTGCTTCTGCTCCTTCATCTTTTTCAATCATGTCTTGTAATTCTGCTTCTCCTAACATCTTGAGCGCGCCCAAAACTCGATTAAACGAACATCCACAGTCAAATTTGACTTCATGATATTCGGGGAAGACAAAGAGGTCTAAATCTCCTAATAATTGTTCCATGATGTCTCTTAGGGTTTTACCTTCCCGCAATAAAGGAGTAAATCCTGATAATCCACCAACTCGCGATTCTAAGAGTTCAATTAAAGAGCGATCGCTTGCTGCTTTAGGCATTATTTGCAATAAGAGTCCCCCAGCTGCGGTTACTCCAGCCTCTCCGACAAACACTCCTACTAAAAGCGCGGAAGGCAATTGTTCGGAAGTAACTAGATAATTAGCTATATCTTCTCCCACTTCTCCCGAAACCAGGTTGACCGTACTAGAGTATGGTCGTCCATAGCCGACATCTCTAACTACGTGTAGATAACCATTGTTACCGACTGCTCTACCTACATCTAACTTTCCTTTATCGTTAGGGGGAAGCTCAACCCCAGGATTTTGTACGTATCCTCTCACTGTCCCATCTAGCCCAGCATCTGCTAAAATCGCTCCCAAAGGCCCATCTCCCTTGACGTGGATATTGATTCTAGAACCTTCTTTTTTCATGCTAGAAACTAATAGTAATCCACCAGCCATCGAACGCCCCAAAGCTGCTGTGGCCACATAAGAAAGCTTGTGTCTTTGTCTGGCTTCTTCGGTTAGATTGGTAGTAATTACACTAACGGCTCTAATGCCACCGTCTGCTGCTGTAGCTCTAATTAATTTGTCTGTCATTATTAAATATCTAAATGTTTTCAGTAGATGTTATTTCGCCAAGAGTGGAAATAAATCATAGCTAATCTCAGAAATTTTTACTTCAGGTAAAAATCTGATATTTTTCTTTACTTATTTCATAATGTACTCAAATTTCAACACTCTAAGCTGCTAAAAATATTATAAGTTTTTCTTATATTAATTAATTTGCGAATTTTAAATAAAATTTGATATGATTTATTTCATTGCGTCAGAGTAGCTCAGTTGGTTAGAGCATCGGACTCATAAGCCGAGTGTCGAGAGTTCAAGTCTCTCCTCTGACATTT
>JASJEI010000284.1 GCA_030064795.1 Pleurocapsa sp. MO_226.B13
TCTTTTGTCCAGAGAGGAGTCGGCAAAGCTTTAACCCCAAGAGCGCGATGACGTTCAGCCTCATGTAAAGCATTACCCAAAGAAATCTTACACTCCTTCCAGAAAAAGATCGCTTGTTTGGGACTGCTGACGATGTTCAAAGCGTTGGCGATCGCCTGCTCTCTTGTCTGAGAGTTATTGCCTTTAATTAGCTTCTCGGCTAAATACTCAATAAACATGGGATGGGCGACTCCTGGCTCAACTTCCCATTCTTGCTGCGATGATGTGCCGATTGGCAGCCCGTTAACAAAATCATCCCAGTAACTATGAGGAACGCCTTTTTTTAGCTGATTGATAATCTTATGGGCTAATCCTTGAGGGGAACGGGAATTAGCAACAAGAGGCAGCGAATTTACTAACGCTCGATAAAATTGCTTGAACTGCTCCAGACTCTTCCAGGGGGCAAGCCCAAAATCTTGATTTGGTTTAGTACCCCGACGGGTTTTCGACCCTTGGGGTTTTGGCTGTGAGGATATTACTTCCACCTCTAGCTGTACAGCTTCCCGTACATCTCTAGTTTGTACTGGTTTTTGTACCAATTTATTTTTATTGATTTTTTGTTCAACACGCGCGGGTCTTTGGACAACAGTAGTAAATGGTGTGGTGTTGGGATTAATTTCCTTTTGTTCTCCTGTAGTAGGATTACTTTGCTCTTGTTCTTCTTGGATATCTTTGGATATTTGAGAAACAGTTTTTTCCTCGTTACTCTCCCTCGCCCCCTGGGGGGCAAGTGGGGGGGTTGGTGAACGGTCAGATTTGAAAGTGGTATCTGTATTGTTTTGCGACACTCGCAAATCAGTTTTTTGAGGGTCACGAATCTGATTTGCGACGTTCACGAATCCCAAACTTTCGTGGGTTTCCAACTTGAATTCTTGAATTCTAGCCAAAAGAAATTTTTCGAGCGCGTCGTAGTCAATACGGTAGTAGTACTGACGGTTATATGCAGCACGAGCGTGAACCGAACCGTAATGTTCGCGATGTAGCTGCTCTCGAATTAATAAGCCTTTGCCGACTAAAGCGGAGATCGCTTTTCTGATTTGATAGTCGGTAAAACCAGCGATCGCTTCGGTTGCTAAGTGGTTGAGTGATTTATAGATCCATTTAACGCCACGAAGTATGACACCGCCTTTTTTCATCCACAGCCAGAAGTGGAACTGTTGGATTATTCTCGCTTGCAGGTAGTTGTTGTCAATAAATTTAACAAGTGAATTAGAAACTCCTGCAAAATCGTATTTTGTCTCGTAGCCAGGAATTCTGATAACTGGGGAGTCGAAGTCAATGGAGAGAGTCATTATTCTGCACCTCCATCGATGTTGACTTTTGCAGCTACTAGACTGGGGAGATTTTTTTTGTTATTGTCAAAGGACAATATTTTAATATTTATATTGTTCAAGTTTATTCAGTAAGCCATTACCTCGGACCTTAAATCGAAGTATTCTAGGCTTTTCAAGAATGAATTGAGCAAATAGTCAAAAGAACTCTGGAAAGTAAGAGAGCCAGGGTCTTTTTTTTCTTTGTCAATTCAAAGTTTTACGACCTTATGATACTGCCGTATGTGTTGTAATTACCACCTGAATTGAAAATTTGTTATGTAATCTAAATTACAAATATCTCTAGGGTTGTTTAAAAAAGGGTCAGAAATCAAGAATCTATTGATTAGAATATAGCTGAACCAAACTTGGTAGAAATGGGTAAGAACGCTAAAAGAAAACAAGACACTATCACCATTGAATGTGTCACTAACATTGTTTATGAGAACATAGCCTCGGTTCTAAAATTAGATGCCGAAAACAACTATCAACAGCGGAAGCAAGTTTCTTTAGAAAAACTCAAGCGGGTATATTCTAAGCTATCCCCCAAAAGAAAAGCTAAATACATCACCATTGAATGTTTGGGCTGCATAGAAATTTGTATGCAAAAGAATCTACCAGAGTTCAAATTTCAATATGCAGCTTTAACTACAAACGCTGACGAGAAACGTAAGCTAGAAAATCTTATTAGAAATTGGCAGGAGTTGAAAAAGATTTCTTTTCTTGAAATCTCTGAATTTCTAGTTCCGCCAGTAGGCGGGGTAAATAAGCGGGATCTAATCATGAGGGACAACAAGCGATCTGATTTGACTCCAAGCTTCAAAAATCAAGAGTAGCGATCGCACTTTCTTTTTGTTGCTCCGTCACCCCTAGATACCGTTCCAAAGCAGCTAGAGTCTTATGCCCTGAGATTGCCTGAATATGCCTTAGTGGTACGCCCTTATCGCTCATGCGGGTTAGAGCAGTGCGTCTGAAGCTATGGGTGCTAACCCCTTCAATCTCTAACTTCAGACAAACCTCCCTAAGAATCTTATCCGCACTGGCTTTGTGAATGCTCCCCCTGCCATGACGACCAGGAAACAACAACGGACGAGTATGCCATTTATCGGTTTTGTGATGTTCTTCTATATATTTTTTTAACTGGGGATGTACCTGAATTTCTCTAGTAGACTGTTTGCCCTTGGTGTTGTAGCTGCGAATCACCAAGACATTTCGCACGCCTTTAATACCAATTACGTCGCCACGAAGTAGAGTACAGGCTTCGTTAATTCTAGCTGCCCCATAGAGACAAACCCCGAACAGAGCGCGATCGCGGGGCTTGGTGAATCCCTCATTAAATAGTAAATTTATTTCGTTGGGGGTGAGGATTTTTGCCCTGCCAAACTTGTTCACTTTCATAAGATCAAGTTTACACTGTCATACTGCAATTTGATAGCCTAATCGGTTTAAAAGCCTATTATTTCGTAGCGGATATCGGGGCAATTAAGCAAAACTTATCAGTGAAGCTGCCAAGGCATAAGTATAAATACCCAGATAATAATCTTTACTTATATCTTGTCTGAAGCTGGTTCAAAGCTCCAGTTTAATCATTACGGACGGAGTTTGCCCACAAAGCTTCGCCGATTAACAATGTACGATTGATTGATCACGTCAAAACAACATCTTTTTGACATTACTTCAACGTGTTTAGTGTCAACAAATTTGGGATGCGACTCGATCTGTCACAATATTGTTAAGACAAATATAAACAACCTTGGTTTAAGTTTATGAACGACCTCTACGGAGGACTTGACCCCAGAAATATTCCCACCTACTCAATTGGTGATGCGGCACGTTATTTAAGGATTCCGCGCAGTACTATACGTTCGTGGACAGTCGGTCATTCCTATCCAGTTAAAGATGGTTCTTCTTTCTTTCATCCCCTCATAGAAATTTCTGAAGAAAAACCTTATTTACTGTCGTTTACTAATTTGGTAGAAGTTCATGTTTTACGAGCTATTCGCCAACATCACAAAATTCAGCTAAATAGGGTTAGAGAGGCTTTAGACTTTATTGATGAACGGTTTGAAGTTAACCATCCCTTGGCTCAAGAGGATTTTCGGACAAATGGAGTAGACCTGTTTATCGAACGTTATGGCGAATTGATTAATGCTAGCAGTGGGGGTAAAAAAGAGCTTAAAGAGGCTTTAAATGCTCACCTAGAGCGCATTGAACCAGATGATAGCGGACTGGCAATTAAACTCTACCCCTTCACTCGTTCTGACGAAGTTGATAATCCTCGCCTGGTTGTCATCGACCCTCGTATTGCTTTTGGTCGTCTAACCATTGCAGGTACGGGAATAGCAACCGATATTCTTAAAGAACGATATAAAGCAGGAGATTCAATTGAAGACCTAGCATTTGATTATGATTGCGATCGCTTATCAATCGAAGAAGCTATCCGTTGCGAATTATCTGTTGCCTAAAATTGTACAGATCCCACAAAATGCCCCATCGATACCTTTATGCTTGATTCAAGTCTTTATTAGACGAATTTATTTTAATTATTAAGACTCGAATCATGACAACAGGGTCAGAGCCAGAAATTATATTTTTTATCGATCGCTGTCTCGGCAAAAGACTCATTGCCGAAGCCTTTCAAAATTCTGGAATTGCCTTTGAGATACATGACGATCACTTTGGTCAAAATGCGATTGATGTTGACTGGCTACCCGAAATTGGCAAGCGCGGATGGGTTGTCTTGACCAAAGATGCCAAGATCGGTAAAAATCATCTAGAAAGGATGGCAGTCACTAATGCTGGCATCTCTATGTTTACCTTAGCCTCTCAAAACCTCTCAGGGAAACAAATGGCAAATATCTTTCTAAAATCGGTGAATAAGATGCAAGAATTTGTTCGCAAACATCCCGCTCCTTTTATTGCCAAGGTTTACCGCGATGGACGAGTTGAGATGTGGTTTGATGCTCAAACTCTATTAGACGAACTAAAATAACTAACGTCATAACAACGTTACTAAGACATTAGTTTAACGTTATTATGAAGTCTCTTTTTCGAGCTTTTCTTCGATCGCTTCTAGTAACCAGACATGGCGAGAAACCTTGACTTTTCTCTGGCTGAGGGCTTCGTCAATCTCCCTTAGTTTCCCTTTAGTTAGACGAAGTTGAACTCTTGATATTTCGGTGTCCAAATCTATAGTCGATTTTTTTTCAGTACCCGTACTAAGACCCCGATCGATAAAAGCATCAACATGAGTATCTTTATTCTTGGGCTTGGGTTTGCGACTCAACGCCGATTTTTTATCCATAGTTGGCTACTTTGGTTTTCATGGGTGCAAAAACTAGATCGAACAAAGCAGTTACTTCGGCGATCGCCTTGGAGTCATTTGGTTTATGTTCGATGACTGACAAACCTTGAGAGGCTGCTTTGCCAAATACTTTGCGATAACCCAGGGGAGTGTTAATGAATTCTAGTTCGTTGGTGTCTTGAATGTATTCAGCAGCTTCGATGTTTTCTGTTCCCGTAGCATCGGCTCGGTTGATAAAGGCATAGGCTTTAAGATCTGGATTAAAAGCTCTAGCCTCTGCAATCATTTGAGCCACAGGTTCAATTGTCCAAACATCAAAGGAACGAGGAACAAAAGGAATTAACACTACATCAGCAATGACTAATGCTGCCCTTTGACTGGCTGTATCTCTGCCTCCCGCATCGATAATCACATCATCGTATTTTTCGGCTAGTCGTTTGCCATCGGTACGAACATTAGAGCCGTTAAGTTGGGTACAGGTATAGCCAGCATCACCTAACTTTTCGTTACGCATGGTTGTAAAGTCAGTAGCAGTTTCTTGGTCATCGGCATCAATCAGCAGCACATCTCGCCCCAAACTCGCTCGCATGATTGCCAGATTAGTTGCTACTGTGCTTTTGCCCACCCCGCCTTTTGTTCCACCAGAAAGAACAATCATCGCGTTATCCTCACGTTACATTAATATCAGATAGAGGTTAGATTAACGTTGTTATAACGTTAATCTGAGTTGATTTTGACCTTAGTATAATTCAAGAACTCGATTATTGACGAGGGAAAAATCGAGTTCTTGAACTTCCCTCATCAATTGGGCGCAACGACCACCCGCTTAACTCTTCTAGATAGGCAGTATCTTCTACGGAATGAACATTGAGTGCATTCTCAAACTCCTTAGTCGAGCCAAAACCGACCCGCTTGATTAGTTCGCTACGAGTCAGACCTTCTCGACTATCTTCGTTATCGTATGTCCAGTTTTGTTTACCACGAGGCGGTAAGGACGCTTCTAATCTCTGGGCAATATCAGAAAGTCCTAATTCGGCTAAGGCTCTGAAGGTGGTTTTAAATTGTTGTTTAAGGACAGCTAGTTCTTGTTTTACAATCTCTAATTCGTCGGCAGTAACTAAGGCTTTACTGCTAATAGTTGCCATAGGTTCTGCTTCAAATTCTTCAACAATTTGGTTAAGGTTATCGACTTTATCTAAAACAAAATAACCGATTCGACTCTCCATCGAAGTCTCGATAAAATCCTGATATCGATGATGACTATTCCATCGGGTTCGTAGATTATCAGCCTTTCCTACATACAGTATTTTATGGTCGGGAGTGTAAACGAAATATATTCCAGGTTTTGGTGGTAGCTTGGCTCTTTCAGTTATATGTAGGCTAGGTATAGAGTTAGATAACATCCCTACTACTACATCAGTCTTATTCTGCTTTGTTTGCTTTACTTGCTGGTCGATACTATCTACTATCTGAGATGGGCATCGAATTGTAATGCTCTCGCTGCTTGAGTTTTTCGCCATGTTTTGCAATAAATACTGATTAATATGCGTTGTCTTGCATACTGTTAGACAAGTTTACTTATATATTAATTTATTTTTGTTGGTAGTGCAGCGGTTGGTTAAATTATTACTAATATTTATAACGTTGTATATAACATTTATGCGTTTATAAACAACGCCGTTAGACATTTTGTATTTGTTAATTAGTTAATTCTTGATTTTGATCGAGTAAGTACCAAATTTTTGAAGCTGATTACCAATTATTTAAATTAATTTGCCTTACGCCGTACTTGATAATGTTTACGTTATTTTACATTTTGTAAGTAATACTTTTAGTAATCGGGGTAGTATTGTCTTGCTGATTACAAAAGTTAGTACAATATCTGACTATATATACAACAAACCTTTTCAATAGTTATGAAATTACGTTTTACGTTATCTAACAATACTGATAACGTTGTCTGACATTTCGTAAGTACAAAGGTCAGTTGAACCGCACCCATAGTCGCTCGTTTAAGACATTTATTACCACGTTGTTGTAATTTACAATTACACTGTTCAACTTTTTGTCAAACATTTTTTTATAATGACCAGCCTCTGCTTCTATCTTGTCTACTGCGAGTTATTTCTTGCTGTCTGATGTGCTGTAATAACTCATTCCAATCTTTCCCAAGATCGGGTAAATCGCGAGATATCTTGGATTGTGATGGGGCTTCTTGGCTTAGGGTTTGCGCTAGTTTATTTCCTGCCATATCGTTATCTGTGGCGATGACTATTTCACCACCTATTTTGGTCATCTCTGCCATAGCGGTTTTGATTAGTTCTAGTTGCGAACTTGATATTGTTCCCCCAGTTGATATGTAGCGGGTATGGGGATTATCCTGACTTTTTAGCTGATGGTAGCTCATGGCATCAATAGCACTTTCGACGATGACTAAACGGCGATCGCTTTCGTTCTTGTTGGAACGCCATAATGCTTTTGTTCCCCCCTTACTAAATCCTTGATAGTTGTCGTTTTTGGCAGTGAAGCCTGTTATTCCGTCTTTGTCATAGTGAGGAAAAATAGCATTACCTCGACTATCTATAGCTACAGTTCCCGTAAAGCGATCGCTTTTTAAAATAGACTGCTCGATACCTCTTTTTTCTAGATAGGGATGAGCTGTAGCTACTTTAAATCTAGATACAGCTTTAACAACGGACAGGCGATCGCCCGTAACTGGTTGAGGTTTGTCTATAGGTCTGAATTTAGATGTTTGCACTCTTGATTCATCTTTCCAGTTACGTAGTTCCTTTCTCACCCCACCCAGACTTAAGTTACTGCGGTTTTGAACAAAATCAACAATAGTACCTTGATCGGAATCATCTCTGACAGAGAAATAAACACCATGTCCGTCTGTGTCCGTCGCAACGACTATTTTGTCACCATTTTGGTGAGCTAAGACGGCACTATTACGACTAGATGCTTGGCTTATGTATTGGTATCCGAAGCTTTGAGCATACTCCACTAGGTTAATTTCGGTTTTGAAGAGTTCTAGTTCAGCTTTGCGACTACGTTCTAAGGCTCGTCTACCTCTTTCAAAATCTCTGTGAACTTGTCTATGGAGTTGGTCAAGCTGTCGATCTGCTGCTTCAAGCCCGTTACTTGTTCGCTCAAGTCCTCTACCTGACTCTGAAGCTGCTTGTTCTGCTTCGACAACCGCTTCATATCCTGCTCGTACCTGCTGGATAGATTCAATATTTGTTCTTTGTATTCTTTGGCTAACTGTAGATATGACAATCTCAGTTGGTTCTCTAGTTCGCTCATGGTTTATATGCGTAGCGGTATCCTTTAGGGCTCCAGTTTCAGGCAGGGTTGTCCCTGGCACGTCCAGCCTGGGGTCAGTTGTTGGTATGAAGGTGGGATGATAAATGTACCGTTGCTGGTTTCGTAGATTTTTATTCCCTTGGTTTGATTCTTGAGATAGTTCAAGGTTGACTGTTGTTGTTTGATTTCTCGATTGAGATAGTCCAGTTGATTTTGATTCTGAGTAATCCGCATCGACGAGAATCCAATCAGCACCCAACTCCCGCCTAAGATACCCAGACAAAGACTCCCTGCCGTGACCGATAGCCACATCCATTGTCGGCTCAAGTATTTTTTGAAGATTCGGTTGTTCTCCTCCATAGCGCGAGATATGATAGCTTGCTCGTGTTTCAGCCAATTCTCTGATTCTTGCCTGAAGTTCCTTAATACTGTCTTCCTTTGTAGTTCTAGTTGTAGCTGTAGTTGGTCGTGTTCTTGTTCTGCCGTCTCCTCCATGCGTTTGTTCTGGGCTGAGATTTTCTTTTTCAGGTTGTCCCCCAAGTCGCCAAGATGCTTCATAGATTCCCCCTTTGAGCCGATATCGATCCTTTGTTTCTGGATCTAGTACTGTGATATAGTTTTTTCCCTGTCTGGGTATATCCAAACCTAATTCGGTAAAGGAAGAGATGATGTGATCTCGATTAGTGATTAATCCCGCTTCAATGCGCTTGGTAATATAATCCGTTAGCTGCTTCTTGGGGTCAGGGGAAGCATTAATTCCTGCTCTCTTGTTTTCGGCATCGATCAGGGCGATGTAGCCTGGTTCGTAGATTCTTTTACGGGATAGATCGTCAGGTCTTGCCCAGTCCTGTTTGATATTCCAATATGTTTGCCAGGGTTTGAAGTAACCATGCCAACCAGGGGGGGCAATATTGAGGCTTTTTCCTGTATCTAGTTCGACTTTGGGGGTAACAAAATGGAGTTCTACGCGGTCGCCCCCTGTATGGGTGTGGCGTACCCAAAGGGTGTTGTAAGAATCTGGATTGATGCCAGCAAAGGCATATTCTTCAAAGGAATCAATTAATGCTTGCTGCTGTTCTTCTGTGGGGGCATCTTCTATGGCAAAGCTGAGTACCCCACTGTTATATTTGTATTTGAAGTCTAATCCATCTATTAATTGTTTGGTAATTTCTGGATTACCTCTAATTATTTCTGGGGCTGGTTCTCTTAACTGCCCTGTATTGGGGCTGTCAAGACGGGTGATATATTCTACAGGGCCACTACCCGCTCCGACTCCTCTGGCGAAGAACTTAACTAGCATTATTCAAATGGGTTAACAAAGTATCAGTTGTCCAAGTTGCTACCCCACAACCCAAAAAATCATTATCCAGGGTCCAAATCGCTGCTTCTATGGCTAATGCTAATGCAGAGCGTAAACCAATCATTGGGGTCGCGAGGAATTCGATTTCTGGCAATGGTTTCGTAGGGTGCATAAATTTCATGAGGGACTATGGTTACTTTGGCTTCAGCTAAAGCTATGGCATCGGTTAATAAACTTTGTCCCACAGAGGTCGAAAATACACCTCTATCTATCATTTTCTCGATTCTTTTGTTCAGTTCGTGGGTTGTTTCCGACCAGGCTTTTTCTGCCATGTAAAGTTCTAATTCGCTCCGAGCAATTAATTTTCTACCTCTACCTCTAATTAATTCGCCTACTAATATATTGGTATCGACTACTAAACGCATTGTTTACTGTTCTTCTTGAGATAAATCTAAAGCACGAGCTAGTGCAGCTTCGTCCATACCACTCTTAGCGATCGCTTTTTCTACTGTTTGATTCAGTCTTTGTAATGCTTCTTCGATTTCGATTTCTTCTGATTGAGAAACGGGTATATAAAATCCGACTAATTTGCCGTGACGTTTGACTGCTACAGCATCTTTACTAGCTAGATATTGAGATGCTTTATCTCTAAATTCTCTAATACCAACGCTTTTCATGATGTTTCCTCTGTTCGCTTACTTTGTGGTCAGTTGGTGGTCACAAATCTATTATAAGTTGAATTATTTTTTCGCTTACGGTTTGGG
This sequence comes from Pleurocapsa sp. MO_226.B13, assembly GCA_030064795.1. Next base: position 10,021 of record JASJEI010000284.1, read on the forward strand.
TTTGATATCGTTTAAAGCTAATAATGCTTTTTCTATTGCTATTAAATGAGTCACTATTTCTACGGCTTCGGCGGTAGTTTTGTAAGTATTTGCCCAACGAGCAATTTGATTTAAGTTGTTGCCTATTTTCGCGATTTGACGGGTGCGTTCTATTTGTATTGCTCGGTCGCTAACATTGGTTATTCTGACCTTACCCATTGCCTCTCTAGCTAACTGCGAGATAGTTAATCCAGCAGCGTGTGCTTTTAATTCCCAGTCCAATTTTTCTGATGCTGTCAGTCTAATAGAAATGGTATTGGTACGCTGTACTTTTCTGGGCATGGGTGGTTTAAGTTGATTTTAGTTTTAGTTGGCTAGAGATGGGATTGATTATTCCTTTTCCTACTGTCAGAAGGGGTCGAGGGGAAGGCTTTCCCCCGCTAGCCCCCCACGTCAGTTCATTGACGGCGATAGTGGATTCACGTGCTACGTGGGGTGGGCTAGCTTACCTGTATTTTTTGGGGCTTTAGCTAGGTCGCTCTTGTTTAGATCTTTGCTACCAATTATATAACAAATTTCCGCTCTATTTGAGAGCAAGCGTAAGTAATGAAGCGTTTTGTAGGTGGGTAGGTCTTAATTTATTATGTTGTCTTGGCATTGAGCCGGTAATTTTTCTTAATATTATGTCAGAAATGTTCTCGTCTTTAAAGAGCGATGTAGTTTAGTATATGACTAGTAAGTGATTTCGCTCTTAGTCCCGCTCGGATAAAAATAGATCTGGATGTTAGTTAACTCTTCTTCTAGTAATAAATGACCTTGATTTACTCTAAGATCTTTAACTTTTGTTTTAGTTGGGCAATTTGAATTATTTTATGTTGAAGGAGTAATCTTCCGACGGTCATCCATGGGGTGCGAGTAGCAAGTGTACAATAAACTCCGTTCAAAGAAAAAATTGAGTGTACCAATTAAACCTAATAATTTTAAGTAGCCTCAAACCCTTGAAAACTCTAGTTGATTTGGTACAAAAATCAACTAGAGTTTAATTGAGCCCCGCCGTCCTCGATCGCCTCTAAATACTTCAATTTCAATCGCCGAGATCCAGATGGTCAATCTAGAAATCTGAAGCGGAGATTTCAATTGCCGAGATTTTGGCTAAGTCCACACTAGAGAGAAAGTCAAGATCTAGAGAGCCATCACTGACATTAACATTAAACGTCCTTTCTAGGGCAATATTTTTACCTCCTGCTTGAGCATAAATATCAAAATCATCCAGAACTAGCTGGTCTTCGAGAGTAACATCAAACACCCGTTTTCCTGACTGGTTAAAGAAAATTTCGGCAAAGTGAAGGGTAACATCGTAACTACCATTAGTTACTTCTTGAGAGTAACTAAAGTCCTGTCCGTTGTGTTCGGACTGGTAAAGAAAATCATCTTCGGTTTGAGCAATGGGATTATTGTTAGAGAAAGTGCGATCGTTACTAAAACCAATACTTGCTTGCCATATTTGACCAGAAATATCGCTCTTGCCATCTCCCCCTGCATTGGTACGAATCTGAGTTGTAGTTTCCTCGATTTCAATCGCCGAGATTTTGGCTAAGTCCACGCTAGAGAGAAAGTCAAGATCGAGCGAGCCATCAGTGACGTTGACATTAAAAGTCTTCTCCAAGGCAAGATCTTTACCTCCTGCTTGGTCATAGATATCAAAATCATCCAGGACTAATTGGTCTTCAAGGCTAACATCAAACACCCGTTTTCCTGACTGGTTAAAGAAAATTTCGGCAAAGTGAAGGGTAACATCGTAACTACCATTGGGGACGGTTTGAGTGTAACTGAAGTTCTGACCGTTGTGTTCGGACTGGTAAAGAAAATCATCTTCGGTTTGAGCAATGGGATTAGTGTTAGAGAAAGTGCGATCGCCCGTGAAGCCTTGAGTTGCTTGCCACAGTTGACCAGAAATATCGCTCTTGCCATCTCCCCCTGCATTGGTACGAATCTGAGTTGTAGTTTCCTCGATTTCAATCGCCGAGATTTTGGCTAAATTTACACTCGACAAGAAATCTAGATCTAGAGAGCCATCACTGACATTGACGTTAAACGTCTTCTCCAGGGCAATGTCTTTGCCTCCTGCTTGGGTATAGATATCAAAATCATCCAAGACTAATTGGTCTTCGAGAGTGACATCAAATACCCTTTTTCCTGACTGATTGAAGAAAATTTCGGCAAAGTGAAGGGTGACATCGTAACTACCATTGGGGACGGTTTGAGTGTAACTGAAGTCTTGACCGTTGTGTTCGGACTGGTAGAGAAAATCATCTTCGGTTTGAGCGATGAGATTATTGTTAGAGAAAGTGCGATCGCCCGTGAAGCCTTGAGTTGCTTGCCACAGTTGACCAGAGATATCGGTGTACTTACCTCCCCCTGCATTAGTGCGGGTAATAGAAGAAAATGGCTTGATTTCAATCGCCGAGATTTTAGCTAGATCGACGCTAGAGAGGAAATTGAGGTCAATTGACTCATCACTGACATTGACATTAAACGTCTGTTCTAAGGCGATATCTTTGCCTCCCGCTCGCTCGTAGATATCAAAATCATCCAGAACTAGCTGGTCTTCGAGAGTGACATCAAATACCCGTTTGCCTGACTGGTCAAAGAAAATTTCGGCAAAGTGGAGGGTGACATCGTAACTACCATTAGGTACTGCTTGAGTGTAATTAAAGTTCCGACCAATGTGTTCGGACTGGTAGAGAAAATCATCCTCCGTTTGAGAAATAGGGTTGGTGCTGAAAAAGGTACGTCCGCTAGTGAATCCTTGAGTTGCTTGCCATAGCTGTCCTGATAGATCGACGTACTCATCTCCTCCTGCGTTCTCTAAAACTGGAATGATTTTTAAAAATGAGATATTTGTAGTAGCAGGAGTACTGAAATTATTGAAACTAGCACCATCATTCACGTTCAACTCAATTTCACGAGGAGTGGTATTGGGATTAGTAGCATTGTTAGTGTAAGTTACCGAACTAAGAACTTGTTGATAGTTAGTAATAGTGTCTGTACCATCAAGGGTTAAAGTACTAGTACTAGCATCATAGTTAACCGTGATATTTCCAGTAGCAGTTGCACCTAGTAACTCAAAATTACCATCTTCTGGGTTTTGAATAGTAACAGTAGCACCTGCTAAGTTTTGAGATTCACTATCAAAGATAGTCAAATTACTATCTGTAATAGAAGTAGTGCCGCCGTTTTCAGAAATGGATGCAGTGGCATTAATTCCATCAGTATCTCCATTAAGATCTATAACAGGAGCATTATTAACTGGTACATCAAGAGTTAACTCTTCTCCTGCTGCCAGAAAACCCTCAGCTTCAATACCTACTAGTCCATCTTCTGTTTCTAACGCAACTGAGACGTAGTAGTCTTCGCCTAAGCCAGTTAGTTCGAGTTGGAATGGTCCTTCGATTTCTACTGTATCTGGAATAAATCCAAAACCATCTGTCGAGCCTAGCCACAAACTACCAGGAATTTCTGTGATTGCACCAGTAGCTTCGGTGTATCCTAATCGGCGACCCTGACCATCAATTAGAAAACCTTCGACAGGATCAAAAGTGATATTTCTAATAGCATCAAATGCGTCGCCCGCAGATGGTTTTGCCAAGCCAGTAGAGATAGTATCTTCTTCTACATTATTAATACCCAAAGTTTCTAATATAAATTTTTGAACGTCTGTATTAGAAACTAAAGCACCGTGGTCTACAGACTCGTCAGTGTTACCTTGTTGCCCTTCTTTGTTTTGACGAAATGGCTGTGTAATAAGATTAGGTCTACTATCATTCTCAAACTGACCAAAAGAAGATTGTCGAGGAACAGTTCCATCTCCTTGTAAATTTGGCGAATCTGTATTTTTGGCAGCAATTCCTTCTCGATCCTCATACCAAATACCGTCGGGAACTTGAGCAAATGAATTTTCGATTGGATGAACGGTACGTTGTGATATACCCAATACTTTTTTAGGCTCATTTTTTTGTTCTACTGCATCATCCGTATTTTCATTTTCTCCATAAATAATGGTAGCCAACTCAACATCATCGACAAAGAGATTAGGATCGGTTGCCGTACCTTGAGCAACGGAATCGTAACCATTATTGAGGTCGAGCAGTAAGTTGTTTCTCTGGCTAGGATCTATTTCTTCAATAGTTTGTAAATTACCATTATTGGACAAAGCATCAATAGATGGATAAGTTGCCGATAAAGCTTTTAATGTAGGAACATATTGTTCGACAAATTCAAGCGCACTAATATTAGGATCGTCGATCGCAAACTCCGAATTATTATCTCCACTTAAAGCAATAGTTGCAGGGTTGTTATCTCGTGTAGCTTTTTCATAAGCAGAGCTTAAGATAGTACGTAAAAGAAATCTGCCCTGATTTGCAACAGGGTTAAGACCTTTTCTGGAGTAAAAATCATTTTGAGTTGGTCGCCAAGCTTGGGAAGCTCCTCGATTGGGTACACCTATAGATATAAAGTTATTTACTGTAGGTAAGTTAACCTGCTCTCCATTGTCATCGGTAAAAGTTGCTCCATAAGCATCGCTTTGAATATAGCTGCGAGCAACCAATCCTCCTGTGCTATGGGCAATGATATCAACTGAATCTAGTTCGGGGATTTCAGCTTCAGGTAGATCGGAAAATTGGCTTTTCCAGCCCGTTATTGCTTCTTCTAACCAGAAACCGAGCTGGTCTACTGCATATTCGTAGGTATCATCTGTAAGTATTTCACCAGCGTTTTCTGGGTTATCAGGTGAAAGTTGGATTGCACCATCAATTGCACCGTCTATTGGACCTGGATTAAGTCGCCAATCATAGGTAGCAACAAATAGATCTACCCCCTGTTGATAACCTGCATTCTCCAATGTTTGAATTAAATCATCGTAGGTATTAGCTAAGTAATCGATTTCCAGAGTGTCAGGAGCGACTCCTCGGTTCAATAGCCATCTTCCAAAGTCATTACTTTGAGGAAACGAACCACCAATACCAGGCAAAACAAATACTGGCTTACGTATAGGGTTAGCTCGAATGACAGCTTCTTCTGAAGTCGTAGTCTCAGCCCAAAAAGCAATTTGCCCAGACTTGTTAATTGGGTCGTAAATATGTAAGTCTTGAATATTTCCTGTTAGATCTGGTCGGATCTCACTAGCTTCTTGACCAACTTTAGCAACCAATTGTGGTTTTACTGTTGTTAGGATTGTTTCTTCGTCTGTGGAGATCTTAAAATTACTGTTGATGATGCTTTCTTGTCCAAGTTCATCTTTGGCTAAGAAAACAATATTGCCTGAACTGATATTCTCATCGAAATTTATACCAAAACGATCTCTTTCATCAGTTGAAAAACTGCCAATCAATCCTATATCTTCTCCTAGATCGACTTCTCCGTTTTCGTTAGCGTCTTCAAAGGTTTCTCCAGGATCGAGAATACCATTTCCTGCTACTCCAGCTATGCGCTCGATTTTTCTTCCTGCATCAGTTTCTATACTGACAAAAATTCCTTCTCCTGACTCCAAACCCTGAGTCATTGAAGTTGCATCTGGATTTGTCAGGTTTCCATAAAAAACAATCGCCCCACCTTCATCGCTAATTCCTGGTGATTCTCCAACTAAAGAAAAACCCCTAAAACTGCTAGCAATAACGTCTGTTAGATTGAGTTGATAATCATATTCTAATATTTTCTCTCCAAAGTCTTTGATTACAATTGTTCCATCATCAGCAATAGCAGGCTTAGTTATATCGTTGGATAATAATATTTCGTTATAAGTTCTATTGCCAAAATTTTCGCCAGCAAAAGTCACCAAAGCAGTATCTTGACTACCTCCTTTGGGATCGGCTAAAAATACCACTTGATCTGATTCAGAATTATTATTCAATCGTGGAAATAGAAAAGTAGTGTCAAAATCGACAAATTCATTTCCAAAAGCGCCAGTCGCAATAGTTTTACGAGAATTAGGATTATTTGTATCCCATAAGCGAATCGCAGAGAATCCTCCACCGTCCCTAGCAACTACTTTGTTATTGTTGTTTATTTCAATACCTGGGCTGAATATCCCATCAAAATTGCTTGTAAGATTGTTGATTGGACTTTCACCGTCTCCCACTAATAAATCTTCAAGAGAATCAGATTGAGCAATTGCAGCTACAAATCCAGAATCGTTAATAGAAGTAGTATTTTCAAAACCAGATATTGCTCCTGATGTATCAGCGATTAGATCGAATGAGTAGTTTTTAGACATTTATTTTTCTTCTTAATTGTATTATTTGGGATGATTAATAAAGTTAGCTGAGATGTACAAAAAATTAGTAAAATAATTAATTTATTTGTTACAAAATTTCGAGCAAAAACTTAGCTCAATCTAGATTTTTCATGTATAGAGAGCATCATTTGTGAATCAAATAAATCTCAATTAATGGACAAAAATTTAATATATTTGGAATAGCCAATTGACTAAAAAACAGAATTTTTGCAGGGGAATATAGCTGCTTAACTTACTAACTTATGATTTAAATCACAGATAAAGAGTGATTTAAATCGTATACCTGTATCATTGATAACACTTGGGGGGGGGATGATGTCAATAGCTATATTAGGCTTTTTTTTAAAGTTAATTACAATGACAATTGTTTAATTTATAAGCTATGATTTTCTTGCTAAACATTGTAATTTTTGCCAGCTTTTTCTTAAGTATTTTTCTCAGTACAATCAAACATATTCAAATAATAAATAATTAAATTTACTGAAAATTTAGACAACAATTTGTGTTTGGTCTGCTTTGATGTCTTGTGAAATGTTTTATTTTAAACTTGTAAGTAGAATTAACTAATGTATCGTTCTTCATTAATGAGATTTATCCTAATTATTATCGCAACTTGTTTGCTAATCTTTGTCGAATACAAATTTGAAGTCATCGACTACTTTCGTTTCGTCAATTCGGCTAAGTCTATTCAAAGAGGATTGATAGCTTATAGCTCGGATGGCGAAATAATGGCGGTAGAAAAAAAATTTACACCTTCAAAAACAAATCAAAATCAAAAATCGCAAACCAACTTTCAAATAGAGATAAGACGAGTTAAAGACAACTCTGTGATAACATCAATAGATTCTCTAACTACTCATAATCTTAAATTTAGTTCTGATAACTCTTTTGTTGCAGCAGGAAGCGAACTTGGTAGAGCATATATTTGGCGTGTTAGTGATGGAAAGCTGCTTCATTCTTTTGATTCAAAACTGAATTCTTCAGCTATTGCTAATCTTGCCTTCAGTCATAATAAATCAATGATTGCAGCAGCCAACTACAAAGGTAATGTTTATGTCTGGCGTATTAGTGATGGAGAACTGCTTCATTCTTTTGATTTAAAAATAAATCCTCGTGTTCCAAGAATTAGCTATCTGTTATTCACTCAAGATGAACAGAATATAATAACGCTTGCATCAGGCTTACTTGAAGTTCAAAATATAGCCAGTAAAACAAATCGAGTGCTTTCTAGTAGTGTTGTTTCTCTCGCTTTGAGTCCTGATAGAGAAACTCTAGTTTTGAGCAATAGAAATAACAAAACTATAGATATATATAGATTTAACGATTTAAGTTTAGTCAAACAACTGGATGTTAATCAAATCCCCATTACTCCCAAAGTAAGTCCTGATGGTAAAAAAATAGCTTTTATCGGTTATTCTTCTAAATCACTTTCAGGTAGCATATCAGACCGTCAGGTTTACCTTCATAGTTTAGATGATGGTAGTTTGTTGAATGTTTTCTATCATTCTACTATCTTTCCTAAAAGTAAAGAATCGCTGGAAAATTTTGCCATTAGCCCAGACGGGCGTTATCTTGCTGTTTTCTACAGTCGTTCAGCCACATCCGATTTTTTCGTAGGTGCGCCCAGGTGGTCTGACGCTCGTTATTATGGGCGTATTCGCGTCTGGCGTATCAGCGATGGCAAGCAGCTACAAACCTTTCGCGGTCACAAACGTCGAACCTCTAAGCTTGTCTTTAGTCCCGACAGTAAGTATTTAGCTTCTACTGGTGGGGATGGCAAAGTTCGCTTCTGGAAAATGCCACCACGCAACTACAGTTGGTTGTGGTTATTAATTGGGGGAGGATTAGCTGCGCTTATATATTGGCGAAGAAATAACTTAGTAGATTGGATAAATCATTAGTAGACCTATTCCCGCCCACCAGGAGAAAATCGCGCTTATTTACCTCTAATCGCGCCCACAGTTTAAACTAAAAAGGTATGTCCTTAACAGAGATGATTCGACCCATCTCATCGGTAATCAATTCGTAATCACTCAGCATTAACTGAGGGGTCAGTTCTTCGCGCAGAATTGGATCTAATAAAGCTTTGTTAATCTCTGCCAACTTCATCTCTTCAATTTTCAAAGGCTGTCGTCGTCGCCACTTATCAGGCTGAGGAGAGCGTTTGGTTGATTTGGACTCAGTTTTTTGAGCAAAACCCTTGTTCATCTTTCTTTTGAAGTCTTCACTGGCAAAATCAGATATCTTCGGCTTTTGTGGTGGCTTCTCTTCATCCAGCCAAGGATCGGATTCTAGGGGGATGTTTGACTTCTTATGGGTTGATGGTTCAATCTGCTGTGTTGACCCCTCTATTTGCCGATTCTGGGCTGCTTCTATGGCATTTTGAGTAGAACTATTGATTTGCTGAATTTTTATTCCCGCTTTGGCAGCTTCTTCTAAGGTAGGTTCGGGACGCTCTTTTGTCCAGAGAGGAGTCGGCAAAGCTTTAACCCCAAGAGCGCGATGACGTTCAGCCTCATGTAAAGCATTACCCAAAGAAATCTTACACTCCTTCCAGAAAAAGATCGCTTGTTTGGGACTGCTG
>JASJEI010000285.1 GCA_030064795.1 Pleurocapsa sp. MO_226.B13
ATTCCGACCTTGGGGGAACTCATTGCCAAAAAAGCACTCGAAAGCCTGGGCCCTCGCGCCGAGAAGAGCTCTCTGTCTTTGGCCTAACTTTTCGCGGCGATCGCACCCTGGCTTTTTGAGAAGTTACCACCGATGATATTCTAAATAATCTGCAAGATTTAGACGGAGACAACAAAACCGATCCTAATAGTATACAAGCAGGAGAGTCAATCTACGTTTACTATGATGTCACTATCGATGACAGCGATCGCACAGCACTTCAAAGTTCTACTAACAACGCTACAGTTAACGCCTTTGTCGATCCTAATGGTGGTGGTCAGCAAGGCAATGTAGTAACTGATTCAGATACGGCAAATGTAGATATTTTGCCCACTGGTGCTACTACAGCTAGTCTGTCTGGTTATTCTTATCTCGATCTAAATAACGACGGGGTAAAAGACGACGGAGAATCGGCCGTTGTCGGGGCTTTAATCACCATCAGTGACGGAACGAACACCTTCAGTACGCGAACCGATATGAATGGGTTCTATCTGTTCGATCAATTACCAGATGGAACTTATACTATTACCCAAACCCAACCAGGTAACTATTACGATGGCAAAGAAACTGTTGGTAGCGGTGGTGTCGGTACTGTAGATAACACTACTGTTAGCAATACAATTTCAGGTGTCACCGTCAGTGCGGGTAACTATTACTCCGACTACAATTTTGGCGAACTCCTCCCCGCAGATATTGCAGGGGTTGCTTATATCGATTTAAACAATGACGGTAATCGGCAAGACACAGAAACGGGACGGGCTGGAATTGAAGTCACCCTTAGCGGTACAAATGATTTTGGAGACACCGTTAACCTTACTACTACTACTGATAGCAGTGGTCGTTACTACTTTGGTAGTTTACGTCCTAGCGACGGCACTGGTTACACCATTACTTTTACTGGTGATGGCGAAGTTGGCACTAGTGACGTGGGATCGATTTTAGGGATAACAGAAGGAGATAATCCCACTGACACTACCAACACGATTGAAAATATTAACCTGGCAGCAGGGGACTCTGGAGTTAACTATGACTTTGGGGTAGCACCTGCTGATGTTGGTGGTACTATTTCTGGTACGGTTTTCCAAGATACGGGGATTTATTCTGGTGGTTCTCTAACTGGATCGGACAATGGCGCGATCGATGACACAGATGCTAGCAGTTTTTCCACTACTCCTGCTACTGGCGAAAAACGAATTGCTGGAGTCACCATCGAACTTTACGACAGTAGTAATAATTTAGTTGCTACCACCACCACCGACATTAACGGTAACTATAGTTTCACGGGTTTAGCTGCTGGAACTTATCGAGTAGAAGAAACCCAGCCTCAATATTTTGACCCCTCCGCCAACGATGGAGATGGGGGTTTTGTTAACTATCTAGACGGAAAAGAAGCTAGTCCAACGGGTATTACTACGACCAATGACCAGATCTCTAGTCTGGAAATTGTAGACTCTAGCACCAATCTAATAGGAAATAACTTTGCTGAACTGCCCCCTGCTAGTATTTCTGGTTACGTTTTCCTCGACAACATCAAAAACCGTGATTATGGGCTTTCTCCTGGGGAGTCTATTGTAGGTGCTGATGGTACGACCTACTCTGTTGCTAATAATGGTGACTATACAAACTTTACGATTCCTGTCCGTAACGGCGAATTTGACGACGACGAATTTGGTCTTGCAGGTATTACTCTCCAACTCACAGGAACAGACGACCAAGGCAACTCTGTAACGGCAACTACTACTACTGATGCCAATGGTTATTATCGTTTTGACGGTTTGCGCCCCAGTGGCAGCAGTGGCTACACTGTTACTCAACAGCAACCTAGTGATTATGAAGATGGCACATATGATGCCAACTCTGACAAGACTTTCACTGCCAGTGATGTCAATACAGGTAACGTACTCGGAACTAGCAACGGAACTTACACCGATCCTGGTTATAATGCGGGTACTTACGAAGATAACTTTAGTGGTATTGTTTTAGGTTTTGGTCAATCTGGGGTTGACTACAACTTCCCCGAAGCCACGAGCGATGGACTGATTACAGGAAAAGTCTATATTGATGCCGACAACGATGGAACTTATGACATCGGTGAAGAGGGTATTAGTGGAGTCACTCTGACTCTAAATGATGGAACAAGTGATGTAGCAACTGTTGTCACCGATGAGAATGGAGATTATTTTTTCAGTGTATCTAATACTGCTCCAATTTATTCTATTACTGAAACTCAACCCACCGACTATGATAACGGTACTGAAAATTCTAGCAACGTTATTAGTGGTTTGACAGTCACTTCTGGAAACACTACTTCAGACAATAATTTTGGTGAAGTTGTCTCCAGCATTAGTGGGTTTGTTAAATTTGATACCGATGGCGATTCTACAACTACAACAGACGACCAAAGCGGTCTAAGTAATATTACGATCCAACTCCTAGACTCAGTTGATAATGTAGTCGCTACCACCCTTACGAAATTTGATGGTTCTTATGAGTTTACCAATTTAAAAGCAGGAACTTACAGCATTCAGCAAGTCGATACAGGAGATTACACCGATGCTTCTCCAGCCACGAGCTTCTCTGGTTCGGGTACATCAAGTCCCAATGCCGATAGCATTAACGATCGCATCGCCAACATTACCCTTGGTACAGCGGACGATTTAACCGATTACAATTTCTACGAAACTACGAAAAATGAAGTTACTGGTACTGGAGGTTCGGAAGAAATCAACACCACTAATACTGCTATTCTTAGTACGGCTGACGCTGACATAATTACGGGGGGTGCGGGACAAGACACCCTGACTGGAGGCGCGGGTGATGATTGTTTTCACTACAACCGTACCAGCGACGGTATCGATACAATTACCGATTTCAACGTTAGTGGAACAGACAAGCTTGACTTCAGCGATATGTTTGCTACGGGTGGAGAATTAGCCGATGTAACTATTACTACTAATCCTTTTGATGATGGCTATGTCGAAGCAATTAATACGGGTACGGGTACTATGGTGCAGATTGACTTCGACCCTAACGATAGTTTATTTAACAAAAATGTTGTTTACCTCGATGGCTACACCACCGCTATAACTGCTGACGATTTTATCTTCTAGTTTTATCAGTAAAAAGTATTTCAAATAAATTATCTAGCTAAAAATTATTACCACTATGTCTTTATTCGATCGCCCTAAATCTCTTTCTCTTGTCTTGGTTACTTTTAGTTCGGTAGTAGTCAGTAACTTAATCTTTGCCAACTCTGCCAATGCTTTTAGCGTCACTTTTTCTAACGGGGGTTTTGAAAGTGATATTACCAATTCCCAAAATAGTTGGAATACTATTGGTGATGTGACCACTTCAACTGGTATCGATGGTGTTACTCCCACTGCTGATTTGTATCAGGCAATTATCACCACTGGCTATAGAGCAACTGTTGATAGTGACGGTGAAGCTCGCAGCGATGATAATGGATTAATCTTCAATCAATCCACCAATGAACCCGTAGATGCCAGTACCGATACTAATAAAGCTAACTTACAGAAACATTTTGGTTTCGGTACAAATGCCTTCAGCATAGATCGCAGTACTGGCGCAACTTTTCCTGACCCTAGAACTTCTAAAGAAGGTTCGGGGATGTATCAAGACTTTAGCGTCACTCTAGGTGCTGGCGAAACAAGTTTTACTGTCGCTTTTGACTGGGCATTTTTAACTAACGACGGTACGACTAGCGATGGTGGAGAACAGGATTTTGCTTTCTGGAGTTTGGGGCAATACGATTCGGGTACAGATACCTACAACACTGCCTTTAGCAGTACGGGAAATCCCGATAATCAAATCACTGTCTTGAGAAGCAGCAGCGGTACGATAAGTTCCCCATCTACTACTAATGATTATGTCTATGACTATGATTACGATGCTGTAGATAATGAACGCTATACCTATACTGTCAGCGGTTTAACTCCAGGCGAGACTTATAATTATCGCTTGGGCTATGGTGTAGTCGATGTTGATGGTGTCGATCGCACTTCGGCTTTGCTGATTGATGACATCTTAATCGAAGAAGTTCCCTTTAAATTTTCCCCTGCCTTGGGAATAGTTTTTGTTGCAGGTATGTTCGGATTAGATCGCTTACGTCGTAAGTTGCAAGAAGATAATTCTGATATTGTTTAAAATTTGGGTTAGTAGTTAGTATCCGCGAACGGCCCGATCATCCGTACAGTTATTAGTCGGTAGAGATGCGACATATCGCTTCTGTAGATAAGATTTAGGATCGAATTGCTAATTACAATGTTTTGCACGACTAAGAACGTACATCGGGCAATTCAACAAGGTGATTAGAGATCCGCGTGCGACGCGGAAGCGCAACGCAAGTCCTTTGGACTCAGCTATTCCTTTAGGGAACCCCGCGGATCTCTCACCTTCAATGTGTAGAAAAGCAGATCGATTTATCTGCGTTTATCCGCGTTCTCGGTGCGCGTACATGCGGCGTTTACACCCGTTGCCTTGGGTGAATCGAATCGCCTTGGTCTTGCGTCCCCGGCCGATATGCGAAGCGGTATCCGTGATAGACGCGGGGTCGTTTATCCCTTTATACCCGAAGGGTGCGAATGGGGGCACCGCTGTGGAAGCTATCTTATACCATTTCTCCTTATCAAAGTAACTATTCTCAATAGCAAAATTTAGATTGAGTTCGGGCGATCGCAATTAACTTTAGTTAGTTTGGTCAATAAGATTCATTCCACCAATCTTTACAAGTATTTATTTTGGTTCGACCAGAATTTAGGTAAATTTAGTTCGAGAATATAAATTAAATTGAGCGTTTTCACACTAATCTTTTCAAAAGTATTCACAACAGCCTAGTAATTAGCTAAAAGTCGAAATAATCGAATAATTACGAGTTTACACCTAAATAAGATCGGAGTTTTTTGGGAATACTAATTTTAGTATTTTATTCAAACTATTTTTGATAATAGGTGTAAGTGATAATGACTAAGGCATCAATATTATGGTCTGAGAAAAGCAAAAAGCTATTTTCGCAAATACTACACAAAGATAAATCTAAAACCGATACAATCTCAGCGAAATTACAGCTTTTAATCGTAACTCAGTTTTTTCCTCCAGACTATGCTGCTACAGGTCAATTGATTCAAGAATTAGCCCAAAATTTAGTCCAGGAAAATATTCAAATAAATATCTTTACTGGGCAACCTGGATATGCCTTTAAACAAGAGCAAGCACCTTGTCACGAGCAAAAAAAGAATCTAGCGATCCGCCGTTCTAAAACCGTTCAAATATGTTCTGCGAGGATTCGTGCTAAAGCTTTAAATGGAATAATATTTACCTTAAGAGCTGCTGGGCATATCTTTAGAAATAATCGCCAAAATGATGTTGTCTTGTTAACTACTGCTCCGCCATTTTTAGGAATAGCTGGATATTTAGCAAATTTATTTTTCGGCTTAGAATACATCTGTTTGGTTTACGATTTATATCCCGATGTGATAGTAGAATTAGGTCTGGTTACAGAAAGCAACTTAATTACCAAAGTTTGGCAGAAAGTTAATGCTTTAGTCTGGCAACGGAGCAAAAAAATAGTAGTTCTTAGTGACACGATGAAGCAGAGAATTGCTAGCAAACATCCTCAAATTGCAGACAAGATTTCCATAATTCATAATTGGGCAGATGCCGACTGGATTAAACCATTACAAAAACAAGAAAATTGGTTTGCTCGTCAGCATGGTATCGATCGCCAGTTTACAGTTTTGTATTCTGGTAATATGGGTCGCTGTCATGATTTAAAGACTATTTTGGGAGCAATTGAGCTACTGCGAGACGAACCAGTACAATTTGTCTTCATCGGTGCGGGAACAAAGTACCAACAATGTCGTCAAGTAGCCCAAGAGTTAGCTCTAGAAAATTGTACTTTTTTACCCTATCAAGATAAAGAAAACTTACCCTATTCCCTCACCGCTTGCGATTTAGCTCTAGTATCGATCGCTCCAGGGTTAGAGGGAGTGGTTGCACCGAGTAAATTATATGGTATTATGGCTGCGGGAAAAGCGATCGCAGCTATCTGCAAACCACATTCTTATCTGCGTCAAATAGTTGATGAGGCTCAATGCGGGGCAGCCTTCGACAACAACCATAGCGAGAGTTTAGCAGAATTTATCCTCACTTTAGCTAATAATCCCCAGATGGCAAGGGATATGGGCAAGGCTGGTCGCAACTATATGCTCGAGAATTTTACTCCCAAAATTATTGCTCGACAGTATTGCCAAGTTTTGGATGTGACTGCTAATACTGATGGGGATAATCTTGAATCAAGTGCGACAAATACCTCAGAAGATGCTTCAAAGTCTCAGCAAGCAAATCAGTTGCGATCGTAATTCTAAACTTCTCGGCTAGCCATCTTTATTTATTGACCAAGTCCGCAGGGATTTCGGGGAGTGAGGAGTTTGGGAGGTTGAAGAACTATTACCCAAAACCCTATTTCCCTATTTCCCTAACATCGACAGTTAATTAATATTTGCTTAACGAGTAATCTGCGATCGCTATTTCTCAGAATTGACCAACGGTCAGAGCAGGCTCCGTCGTCTTACGGCGGAGTAATCTCTGACTAATGAGCCGTGGTTGCCAAATTATCAACTGTAGTCACATCTTGGCTAGTAGCCATTCCATAAAGAATCATTAGAGGCAGAATACCCAAAACAACACCTAGCAGTACGGGAATATAAAAACCTGCTGCTAAACTCAACACAGTGGCAAAAGCAAAATTAGCTAAATAAATAACCAAAGGTAGTTTTAAATCACTAGTAGGTAAGGTTAGGGGTTTTATTTTCCACAGTAGAGTAGATAGAGTCATAAACACAATCCCAGTACCCATCCAGCCAGCAAAGTTTTGGTAGGGCATCCCAAAAAATGCTCCTGGTTGTTCCCAAACCCAAAAAGGAATTGGTGCTTGACTCATAGCTGGATCGAGAACAAAATCCCAAGAAGTCAGACACAACGAACCACAAAGAATTGCCCCTAACTGACACAACCAGTTTTTAATCTCTAATCTTTTTAACCCAGCCAGAGCAATCAAATAGGCACTAAAACCTAAATAAAACCAAGACAGGGGAATGGTAAACGGTACTAAACCAGCGATTTTGTATCCCAAACCACTTAAATAACGATATTCCCCAAAGGGAAAACCCGTACTAGTACCTAGTAGTTCGCTACCCAAAGATAAACCCACCGCAGGTAGCATAAAGCTCAACCAATGCCATGAACCAAGAGTTCGATAGGCATAGAAGCAAACGGCAGCGGTAGCCAATAGCATATAAACTACCCCACCTCCAGCCATCGACCAACCAAAAACAGTCATCCCCCATTCAAATTCAGCTAATTTAGCAAGAAAATCGGGGTTGGGCAATACTAAAATAATTCCTGCCAAGCCAAAAGCCATCGCTAAGACATGACCAATTAACAAATAATTCTCGGCACTTGATACGCGCTTCATAAGCTCAATAACAGTTCTGTAAAAATCAATATCCTTAATTAGTTTACAAATACTGATTAAGAAATGTATAGCAAAACCAGAAATTAATTCTCGATTTAGGTCACTAACGCCGAATCTTCCAGAAAATAGTACAGTTAAGGTGTTGTGGATTTACTCTTGAGTTAAAGTTGCCAAGAGTTACCAGAACAAGATAAAACAACTAAGTCTTATATAACGATAAAAGGTAATTTGATGTACCAAGGAAGTATAAAAGAGTTACATCAGCAGTTAGTTAGTAAAGAACGTAGCGCAGTCGAAATTGCCCAAGAGGTTTTAAAACAGATTGAGACAGTAGAACCAAAAGTAAAAGCGTTTCTGGCTGTGACTGCTGAGGAAGCTCTAGCCACCGCCAAACAAGTAGATGCCAAAATTGCAGCAGGAGAGTCAATTGGAATATTGGAGGGTATTCCTTTAGGTATTAAAGACAATATGTGTACCAAGGGAATCAAAACTACCTGTGCATCGAAGATTTTGGCTAATTTTGTTCCCCCCTACGAATCTACAGTTACGCAGAAATTGAAGGATGCTGGTGCAGTCTTTGTCGGTAAAACTAACCTCGATGAATTTGCTATGGGAGGTTCGACAGAAAACTCTGGTTTCCAGATTACCGCTAACCCTTGGGATCTAACTAGAGTGCCTGGGGGTTCTTCTGGGGGTTCGGCTGCTGCGGTGGCTGCGGGAGAATGCGTAGTGGCTTTGGGTTCGGATACGGGTGGTTCAATTCGTCAGCCTGCTTCCTTGTGTGGGGTAGTCGGGATGAAACCGACTTATGGTTTGGTTTCGCGGTTTGGCTTGGTGGCTTTTGGTTCTTCTTTGGATCAAATTGGCCCTTTTTCCCGTACAGTTGAAGACTCAGCGATTTTGTTAAGGGCGATCGCGGGACACGATCCCAATGATTCTACTAGCCTTAAGGTAGATATTCCCGACTATACTCAATATTTGCAACCCGAACTCAAAAAGGGCTTGAAGATTGGCATCATTAAAGAAACCTTTGGTGAAGGTTTAGATCCAGAAGTCGCCGAGACGGTAAAAAGTGCGATCGCCCAACTAAAAGAATTAGGTGCAGAAATTAAAGAGATTTCCTGTCCTCGTTTTCGTTACGGCGTACCAGCTTATTATATTATTGCTCCTTCGGAGGCTTCGGCTAATTTGGCTCGCTATGATGCAGTTAAGTATGGAATGCGCCAAGAATCGGATAATCTCTTGAATATGTATACCAATACTCGCGCTAGTGGATTTGGGACAGAGGTAAAACGACGCATCATGATCGGTACGTATACGCTTTCGGCTGGATATTACGATGCTTATTATCTCAAGGCACAAAAGGTTCGTACCCTAATCAAACAAGACTTCGATCGCGCTTTTGAAGAGGTAGACGTTTTAGTTTCTCCGACTTCCCCGACTACGGCATTTAAAGCAGGAGATAAAACTACCGATCCCCTAAGTATGTATCTTTTGGATTTAATGACCATTCCCGTTAACCTAGCGGGTTTGCCAGGTATAAGCGTTCCTTGTGGCTTTGATAGTCAAGGTTTACCAATTGGCTTGCAGTTAATCAGTAACGTCTTGCGAGAAGATTTACTGTTTCACACCGCCCATGCTTACGAACGAGCAACCGACTGGCATCAGAAAATACCCAGCATTTAAAGGAACGAGGAAGGAGAAGGAGGCTCAGAATTCGGAATTCGGAGTTCGTAGGGGCGAACGGCGACGCGGTTGCGCAAGCCCTAAAGGATTTGCTTCGCGGCACAAGTCGTTAGACTCAGCTAATCCTTTAGGGCGTTCGCCCGTACAGGAGTTCGCCCCCCTCTTTGTCTCCCCCATCTTCCCTATCTCCCCTACTCCTTCGCCTCGCTCAAATATCGTCGGGGATCACCCATTTTGGTGGTTCGGATAGCTTTTTCATCCGAGCTATCTCTGCCATTTCTAGCATCTTGTCGAGGGAGGTATTATTGATAAATTCCGAGGCTTCTTGTTTATATTCTAGATTCGGACAGCGATCGCCTAAAACGCAGCCGTTGGTGCAATCTACCGCACAATTTACCTGTTCGGGGTTCATGTTCTCATTTAACAATTCGTCTCTGAATATTTTATTAAAAATTCCACAATACTGGATTATCATCTAGAGGATCTGCTACCTGTTTGCCAATGCGATCGATCTTTTCTAAGTCTTCAGTAGAGATCTCAATCGAAACTGCTTTAGCATTACTAGCTACCTGTTGGGCATTTCTCGCCCCCGCGATCGCATTTGTCTGGGGTTGGGCGATTAACCAAGCTAAGGACAGTTGGGCTAGGCTACAGTTATAGCTTTCGGCGATCGGACGTAGTTGTTCTAGGGCTTGTTGGACGCGCTGATAGTTTTCTGGCTTAAACAGTCTATTTTTGGCTCGATGATCTCCCTCGGCAAATTGAGGCTTGTCGCCAAATTTCCCTGCTAGTATGCCTTGAGAAAGAGAAGAATAAGCCAAAATCGAAATATTATTTTCGATACAGTAGGGTGCAGCATCTCGTTCTACCTGTCGCCAAAATAAAGAATAGGGCGGTTGCAAACTTTCAATTCTGCCGTAGTTCGCTGCTGCTTCTAGTTGGGCGCGAGAAAAATTAGAAACGCCGATCGCTCTAATTTTACCGTCAGCTTTGAGTTTGTTTAAAGCTTTCATTGTCTCTTCAATCGGTACTACTTCGCTACCAAATGAGCCAGAGGGCCAATGAATTTGATACAGATCGATATAGTCGGTATTGAGGTTTTTCAGAGAGCGATCGCAAGCTTCAATTACTCGGTCGTATTTGAGATGATTGGAAAATACTTTGGAGGCAATTACGACTTTATCCCTAACATCTCCTATAGCTTTAGCCACAATTTGTTCTGAATGTCCTTCTCCATAAACTTCTGCGGTATCTATGGTGGTTATCCCTGCATCATACGCCTGACGGATAGCTTTAATCGTTTCTTCGTCCTCAATACCTGCCCACATTTTTTTTCCTGCTTGCCAAGTTCCCATTAAAATTGGGGTAATTTGGATTTCAGATTGACCTAGCTGTCTGGTTTGCATAATTTGTACTCTGCCTTATTTGGATCGGGATCTATCAAGTCTATCTTAATCCCCCAAAGTGACTAGAAACCTAGTATAGATGTTCGATAGTTCGATCGAACAGGCAACAAAAACCAGAGCTAAAATTTCCCAAGCATTAATAATATTATCTTAAACAAAACTTAAAACAATGTTTTTTTGAGATTGATAAAGTGCGACAGGAATCAAAATCGATCTGGAGAAAATCTGAGTGATAAGAAGCATTAAAGCGCGAGAAAATAACTTAAGTCGAAGCTGCCAAAGAATTAGCTTCTTAGCTAGTCAAACTTTGGCAAGAGATCGAAAAAGGTGCCGATCTAGCTGTTGCCAGCCGAAATATTGAAGGTGGAGGAGTTAGCGAATGGAGTATCGTGCGTCGTTTTCTTTCACGAGGGGCGCAAATGTTGGGATTAATCATTCTACCCGAAGTGATTGGTCGTCTGAGCGATCCGATGAGTGGCTTTTTTCTGTTGCGTCGTGAAGTTTTGCTAGGGAAGTTCCTTCATCCACTAGGCTACAAAATTTTGATTGAGGTAATTGCTAGGGGAAAAATTCGCTGGATAGGCGAGGTTGGCTATGTCTTCCAAGAGAGAAAAACGGGAGAAAGTAAAGTTACCTTCCAGCAATACCTAGAGTATATCCAGCATTTAATCCGTCTGCGGTTCGATCTGTGGCAAATCGAACGCTTTATTCGCTTTGGTATCTCGGGTTTTAGTGGCGTGTTTGTTAACATGGGTGTACTTTATCTATTGCGGGAATTTTTGGGACTGGGACTAACCCGCAGTGCAATCTTGGCAGGAGAAATTGCCATAATCAATAATTTCTGTTGGAACGATCGCTGGACTTTTGGCGATATTTCTCGCAGTCAAAAAGGCAGACGCAAAAAATTGAAAAGATTTCTCAAATTTAATTTGATCTGCTTTTCTGGACTGGTTTTAAATGTTTTGGTGCTAAATATTTTTTACAATTTATTGAATATAAACGAGTATATTGCCAATCTTATGGCGATCGCCCTCGTAACTTTCTGGAATTTTTGGTTTAATCTTAAACTTAACTGGCGCATAACCGACAGTCATTAGTCATGTAACTCTTCGCGGAGGAAGCAGAGGAAGATAAGGGAGATGGGGAAGATAGGGACTTGGGGAATAACTACTAACTGCTGTGCTTTTGAGTATAAGGAATAAACATTAATTTGTGCGAAAGTAAAAAGACTTTGAGAATGGCGAAGGAGATTTTATTCAATCAAATAAATGCTAAAACCATTGTATTGATGCTAACTTTGACGGTAAGCTTTGGGAGTAATTCCTGTCAGTTGACGAAAATATTTCCCTAAATGGCTCTGACTGCTAAAACCACAGTCTAAAGCGATATCTGCGATAGAGATATCTGCTGTTTTTAACAATTGTTTGGCTCGTTCGATTCTCTGCTGCATCACATACTGATGAGGAGACATTCCCGTAGATTTTTTAAATAATCTACTGAAGTGAAATTGAGTAATTCCGATATGAGATGCTAAGTCTTCCAGTTTAATCCCTTGGGACAAATGCTCGTTAATATATTCGGTTACTCTTACCAAGGCGCGATCGCTCAATCCTCCTTCATAAGTTACGATATCTGGTTTAGTTCCTGCATGATCTCTTAATAAGTTAACTGTTAAAGCATTAGCCAAAGACTCTATATAAAGCTGTCCTATACCTTCACTACCGCGATAAAGTTCGGCGCGTAACATCATTGCCAACTGCTCTATTTGGGGGTTACGAACGCGAAATTCTGTTGCTAATTTTAAGCGATCTGGATCGGAATTAATGGTTTCTGTGGCAATTTGTTGGAGAAACTGAGGAGAAATGGCTATCTGTAAATAGCTGTCTTCCCCATAAGCTCGATAAGAACTAGGAAGTTCAGCAGGAGTAATTGAAAGATCGCCTTTAGAATAAAGTCCGACAAAAGAGCGATCGCCCATTGCTTGCCAAATGCGATGGGGTTTAGTTGCCAAACACAAAGTAATTATATGTTCGGAACAAGAGCCAAATTCACCACCTCCTGAAGGTTGCTTATACTCTTCAACCAGAATAGATTGCCAACCTAAATCTTGACTGGAAATAATCGGTGAAAAAGCTTCAGTTTGCGGTTTGGGCGATGAGCTTGCCATAAATGTTTTACCTCTGATTCTTAACTCGCAGCAAGATTTTGATAATCGCGCAAGGTTTAGATATCGCTTCAGATTTGAGTTGCTTATTCTGTAATTGTAACGATTGAGCGCGTAAAACTTAACAAATAAAGAGGTTTATTAAACTATGGCTAAGTTACTACACATTGATGCTAGTCCTAGAGGCAATCGCTCTCACTCTCGCAGACTAACTAGAGAATTTGTTGAAGCTTGGAAAAAAGCCAATCCTATTGACACGATTATCTATCGCGATATTGGACGTAATCCTATTCCTCACGTTACAGAAGCTTGGATTGCTGCTGCTTTTACACCAGAAGAAAAGCGATCTCCAGAACAAAAAGAAGCTCTTCGTCTCAGCGATGAATTAGTGGATGAATTGTTAGCAGCAGATATTTATGTCATGGGCGTACCGATGTATAACTGGAGCGTAACCAGTGGCTTTAAGGCATATATCGATAATATTATCCGAATTAATCGCACTTGGGCTTATATTCCCGATGAGAACCCAGAATTTCCCTATAAACCTCTGGTACACGGTAAAAAAATGTTTGTCATTGCTTCTCGTGGCGATGGTGGTTTTGCATCTGGAGAACGCAATTACAAAAGAGATTTTCAAGTTCCTCTAATTAAAGAAACCTTTGGAATGTTGGGCATTACCGATATTACTTTTATTACTGTCGAAAATGATGAATACGGCGGTCAGAAACTAGCTGATTCTCTTACTGCTGCTCGTTCTAGAATTTCGGAGTTAGTTGCTGCCTAAAAATCATCGGTCGCAATATTGAGAGGATTCAAAATGAAAGTCTTTCTTACAGGAGCAACGGGCTATATTGGCACGGTTATAGCTGAAAAGTTACAAGAAGCAGGACATACTGTTGTTGGTTTGGCAAGAAATGAAACAGCAGCTAACAAGTTAGCCAAACGTAATATCAAGCCATTTATCGGCAATTTAAAACATCCTGAATCATTAGCTTTGGCCGCCAAGGAAGCCGATGGCGTAATTCACACTGCATTCATCCATGACTTTGATAATTGGGCAGGTGCAGTAGAAGCGGATTGTCGTGTCATCGAAGCTTTTAATACTGTTTTAGTTGGTTCGGGCAAGCCTTTTATTGCTACCTCTGATACTAGCGTGCTGGGAGACACGGGAACAGAAATTGCCGATGAAGATTATCCCATTGCCAAAGGTTTTTTCCTAGCAGAACGCGCCAAAGCTGAAACTGCTGTTATCCGCGCTAGCCAACAAAATATCCGCAGTGTAGTTTTACGCTTGCCTCTCTACATTTATGGACGTGGAGGTGGCACGAGTTATATTCCGATGAGGATTCAAGATGCCCAAGATACTAGAATTGTCCATTATGTTGCTCCTGGAGAGCATCAAGTATCTGCTGTCGATGTAGATGATGTGGCAAGTATTTATGTATTGGCTTTAGAAAAAGCACCTGCGGGTTCGATTTTTCATGCTGCAACTGAATCGGGAATTTCTGAAAAGGCGATCGCCGAAGCTATTAGTCGTGTAGTAGGTTATCAGATCGAGGAGATCGATTCAGAAGAAGCGATCGCTCTCTGGGGAGCAGGAATCGCAGCTTTTTTCTCAATTAACAATCAAACTTCTGCCAATAAAGCTAAACAACAACTTGGATGGAATCCGCAAGCAGGTTCGTCTTTATTAGAAGACATTGCTCAAACCCATAAGCCATAAATTAAAGCAAATTTATTTTTGACGAGCGACCCCGCGTTATCCGAAGGTGTATCCTTTAGGACGCCGACAGGCGTTTACCCCGTTTGGCTCGGGGCAAGGGAATGCGCGAGTCGTAACAAGAATTATTTTCAGATTTTAGGAGGAAAAATGTTACCAGAAAAGCAAATTACTACCAACACTGACGAACAAAAAAGCGGTCAGACCCCGCGTCTATCACGGATACACTCAATGCGACAAGTGCAAGCCGCGACCCATTTCGACGTAAGGCGCAAGACAAAGGCGTGATTCCGCATGTACGCTGACCAAGACAGAAAGTTTGTTACCGTTATTCATCCAGAAAAATTTCCCCCAATCCCAGATAACAAAGAAAACAGCGTAGCGAAGCCATGCCGTAAGGCTTATCGCGAGTATCTAGTGAGTTGGCTATTTCTGATTGGTTCTTTAATGTTTCTCTTCGATGGATTCCTCGAACTAACTGAAGGTATTTCAATTCATGTTGTAATTCATCTCGTTGCTAGCATCCTATTTACTATTGGCTCGGTTTTGTTCATCCCCACAAATAAAAAATAATTTTGCCCTGCTGTTCTTTAAATTTATTCGATTGTTAAGGAAAAAATATCATGTTATTTACCAAAGCTTTTAAAACATTTTTGGCAATCGCATTATCTGTCTTCTTGGGATTTAGTTCGTTTTTTACTCAAGATGCGTTCAGCGAAGCTGCGCCTACGGCGTTCGCTCAATCGACATTCAGTACTCAAACAGAAAAACAAGAATTTCGGCAACTAATCGAGCGCACTCATGAAGCCTGGAACAGTCATCATCCTCACGAGCTAGCCAAGTTCTATGCCAAGGATGCAGATTTGATTTTCTACGATGCTTTACCAATGCAATATCAGGGTTGGGATGAATACGAACGAGGCATCCAAACCAACTTATTTGATAAGATGCCTAAATTTATTCTCTCTGCTAATGACGATCTGCAACTAACTCGTCGAGATAATCTAGCCTGGACGACTTTTACCTGGCATCTTTCCGCAGAATTGAATAACGGTACTCCCATTGAAACCGATGGCAGACAAACCAATATTTGGGAACAACGCGACGGAAAATGGGAGATCGTTCACGAACACATTTCTGCGCCAGTATCTTTGTAAAGACTTTCAATAAATTGCTTGTAATACTTTTGATGCGAGCCTGTATAATTAGCCATCCCCTCTCTGGTTAAATAACCACTTTTGCCAGTGTGGGGATTTTTGATGTAGCTATAAATGCTTTTTTGATAATCTGAATTTTCATGCCAAATTAATTTTGATAAGGATTTATACCAACCAATAATGACTGATGAGTAAATATACCTGCGGATACTCCATCACTGGCAGCCCAAGTTGCATTGTGAATCGGACGAGCTATGTCCCCCGCAGCAAATACACCTTCGACAGTAGTTTCTTTGAGATTGTTGGTTTTAATTATTTGACCAAAGGGAGCATCTTCAAATTCGCATCCTAGTTGTGAAATTATAGGATTATCGATCGCAGAACGAGTAATTAAAATAAAGCTTTAACTGGTATGATCTTTTGGTTTTATCGAACATAAAATATTGTTTGTATCTTCCTCTCGAATTTGTTTCACAACTTTCTAGAAGATCCTTACTATTTTAGTTTTTTATTGTGACAAACTTTTGAAATTTACAGGCACATTGGACATCCGAAGCAAGATTTTGATAGTGGAGCAAGGTTTTGGAAGATATGACTGACTAATTGTTGTCATGATGGATTTGAAAAGACAAACACAATAAATACAAAGATTTTAAAATGACTATAACTGTTGCTAGCTCTTCACTCAGCACTGAGAGTAAACAATTTCTAAAATTAGCTGTCCCGCTAGCTGGCGCACAAGTGGCGCAATCTCTGACAGGTTTTTTTGACACCATTATGATGGGTAGATTGGGTGCAGAAACATTAGCTGCTGGGGGATTGGCTTCTCTAACTTTCTTTGCCATCCTCAATACTGCTGCGGGAGTGATTATGGGAATTAGTCCCTTGATTGCCGAGGCTTACGGCGCGGGAAAAAAAAGCAGGATCGAAAAGTTAGCACGTCAGGGATTTTGGCTGGTATTGCTGTTGTCGTTTCCAATGATGATGATAATTGCTCATTTGGATTCGATGATGCTGCAATTCGGACAAGCCGAGACAACCGTTACCCTGGCAAATACTTATTTAGATATTATTCTCTGGGGATTTTTCCCTGCTTTGGGTTTTGCCATGTTGCGAGGTGTGGTATCGGGATTGTCTCATGCTCGCCCCGTGATGTTTATCGTGATTATTGGCACAATTTTTAATGTCATCGGCAACTACATTTTAGGTTTTGGGAAGTTTGGTTTTCCTCGTCTGGAGTTAGCAGGATTGGGTATATCCAGCGCGATCGCTCTCTGGGGAATGTTTATCGCTTTGCTCGTTTATATTCTCAGACATCGGCAACTGAAAACTTATCGTATCTTCGATCGGCTACATCAAGTAAAACCGATTATTTTGTGGGAATTAATTAAAACAGGAGTACCCATTGGTATCTTTATCGCTTTAGAATTGGGGCTATTTACCGTAGTGACTTATCTGATGGGTGCATTAGGTACAGAGGTATTGGCTGCTCATCAAATTGTTTTTCAAACCATTATGGTAACTTTCATGATTCCTCTGGGAATGTCTTATGCAGCAACAGTAAGGGTCGGACAGTGGCTCGGACAAAAAAACTCAAAAGGAATCGAACGAGCGGGATATCTTAGTATTGCGATGGGATTAGTCTTTTCTGTATCTTTGGCACTCGCGATGCTTTTATTTCCTCAAGCAATAATCGGGCTATATCTTAATCTTGACAATCCTGCCAATGCTTCTATACTGAATCTAGCCTTGCCGATGTTGACTGTAGCTACCATTTCACAAATATTAGATGCGATACAAAAAATCACCTACGGCGCGCTGCAAGGACTTCAAGATACTCGTATCCCTGTACTATTGAATATTCCCGCTTTTTGGGTTGTAGGCTTAACTATTGGCTACTTTCTAGGTTTTCATTTTGGCTTGGGTGGCACGGGTTTGTGGTTAGGACAATCTATCGGAGTGGCAACTGCTGCGATCCTTTTCTTACTTCGGTTTCGCGATCGCATAACTCATTTGAAATATTAACTCAAGAATGTAATTTTGAGCGATTGAAATTCGCTCTTTTTCTACCTAGTGCAGAATCTGGAAATATTTCGTGTATTTTATAGAATTGGCGATCTCTCACATCTTGCACCTTGGAAAAAACAAATTGTTATGCTTAAAGAATTTTGAGCGGAAATGAGAAGACTGAGCCGATAGAATAAGACAGTTTAGAGCAATATCAGCTTATCACGGGGCAATACTCTGCCCAATAGATGGACGTGGGGGCGAGTGTATTTAATTTAGCAGCTATTTGCGATCGCATCGGGCCATCTCCAGCCACAATTATTGCTACTTTTGTCAGGTTTAACTGTTGGGATATGCTTTCAAAAAAAATAACTTCGTGTCCCCATTTACTCAACATTTTTAATCTTTGCAGTCCACTTACCGTGACGCCATCAATTATCGGGAGAAAACAAGACGTAATAATGGCAATTTTCATCTACGAGCTTTATCGAATCTAAACATTACAAAAGTAAAGAACGTAGATTAAACTAAGTTTAAGCCTGGGCTATGAACTGGCTTACTTCTAGTTAAGTTAACCGTAATTTAAACTGAGTAATTGAGTTTTTTTACTTCTAATATTAAACTCGACCATAGTGGATGAGGAGTTAATTTAAACTAATGCAGCGTATTTCGTCTGATGTTTCCAAAACTGTACGACAGACAATTGTAGTATTCATTTTTCTCAGCTTACGGCTATTACTCGACAGGAATATGAGTGGTTTTGTCTGGAATGAAGTCGATGTGCTGCCACTGGCAAAGCAATTTGTCGCTCCCGACTGGGTAGCTAACGACTGGTATCTAAATATACAAACTAACTACAGATATTTATTTCAAATAATTTTTGGCTGGTTTATAGTTCACTTTGGTTTTTTAGCTACTTCGATTATGGGGCGTTTGATTTGTTACGCTCTGGTAGCCTGGGGAATAGTCCTGCTAGGGCAAAAACTCGGTCTAAGTAGGTCGGGATAATTAAACTCAACTATGTTTACTTTTGTCAAGTAGATTTAATCCTTTGATTGATATTAAGTTGAAGCGAATTTACATTTTGTTACATACTTCAGGTTATTTATGTCTGTCTAC
>JASJEI010000286.1 GCA_030064795.1 Pleurocapsa sp. MO_226.B13
CCCTACGAATTTGGGGACTTTGACACGCTTACCCCTCACAATTGGGGCGGTCGGCGGGCAATAACCTCTGGCTAAAACTTATCCATTTGAATAAGGCTGACCAACTTTGACTAACTTTTTTGTAGCCCCCGCACTCGTCCCGAAGTTCTTATTAGCAGCCGTGCCTAAGTTTTCCCTAGCCGTAGTGTTAAGCGCGATCGCGCCAGTATTGGTAGAAATACTAGTGACGTTAGTGGCGATCGCTGTCGTGTTAGTACTAACGTTCGTGTTGGTAGCATCTAAATCGGTTTGTTTGGCTGCACCAATTTGCTCGGTAGTAATCTGATGGGGATTATCAAAATCAGTCAGATGATCTACTACGGCAGATAACTGAGATATTATTTCTCCTAGGGTAAGAGTAGCAGTGGGAATTGTTCCCGTGCTGAGATGCTCGATCTTAGTAGCTTTAGTGTTGCCCTGAGCATAAAGATAACCGACATAAGCCGTAACTGTACCGCTAATTACTCCTGAGAAGCTATTATCTAAAGCGATCGCATTTGGTTCAAACAGGCTAAATGCTAGATCTGATTGAACTGGCAAGCTAGTAATGATAGTAAAACTATTTAAATTTGAAACCTGAACTATTTGATTGGGTGTTGGCGTTACTGGCGTTGGGGGAGATTGATAGAGCGTTCCGTCGATATTGAAAAAGATATAAAACTCGGTTGGCGTAAAATCAGCTTTATCGTTACCAGCTAGCAATGGATCTGGATAATTGCTCCTAACAGTAATGAATCCTAAAGGACTGATAGGATGATTGATAATTACTACAATTCCAGTATTAAAGGTAGTAAGCGGAGGACTGGCAATCAAACTAGAAAGTCCAGGCTCGGTACTTATAATCGCTCTGATTACCTCTCCATGCTCCAAGCTATCTCCCTGCTGGCGAATAGTAATCAAGCCATTTAAAGATCCAGCCATCGCTGCGATTTGGTTTGAGGTATCAGGAAGCAGTCCTACTATAGGCTGTTCGGTAGTCGTATTAATGAAATAGCCCCTCTCTCCCGAAGCTAGTTTAATCGATGCCAAACCTGCCAGTCTAAACTCCCCTGGAACGATTAAAAGCTTGTCGCGATCGCTAAATACGAGATTGCCAATCAAACTGGTAACTTCCGAGGCTATACCTTGATTATTGCCTACAGAAACGACATCTATAGCAATCAGAGGATTATTTCCTGGTAATACCCCAGCTAGATCGTCTTGATTAAAAGACAAAATCAAATCGTAAACCGCTGCTTGATTTCTCGGTAAATCTTCGGGTAGCTTAATCGTGCCGTTAATTGGATTCCAGAGTTTCTCCTGGTTAACCTCGGCGATCGCGGTATTCAGTTCCCCAGTTTCTCGATCCACATATCCCCGCAGGTAATACTTAATCAAATCTGCAAAATTATTCTCATACCCCGATATACCATCGACGGCGATCTTGAGGCTGAAATTGCCGTTAACTATCGGAGAGTTGCCATCAACCTCATAACCATTATTCAGCCAGATTTTCAAAGGCGTGCTATCGGCATCTGTAGTTTTAGGAGGGATATTTAAGCTACTGGTTACATCTGCCAAACGGCGATCGCTTCCCCTTGCATCCCTAGTATCGGCTATAAAACTTAAATTAGTACTAAAGTACCGAACCCAATTATTTGCTCCTTCAACTATCGTCCCATAACTAATGTAATTATCCCCATCGTTATAAGCTTCAGAATCATAACGATAATAATTACCAGTATCGACAACAAAGGCGATCGCCCCATCTAAAAATCCGCTATTCGGCAGATCGTTAAAAGTAGCTGCTACTCTAGTTACGGCAAAATGCTCATCAGTAGTTAAATCGATGGTCGCAGGTAAAGTTCTTGGTGTTACCTGATTGTCGTCAACTGCTTTCCAGGCAGCTACTCTAACCGCATCTTCGGGATTACCAGTAGTTTCAATTGAGACAACCACCCAAAAGACATCCTCTCCAGAGGCGATCACGCTACTATTTATCGTAACTCTCAATCCCTCTCCAGGATTAAGCTCTATCGATTGAACATCTGATAACAGATTTACGCCAGAGCGATTTTCCAGTTGTAGATAAACGTTATAAATCTCGGCGACTGTAGTCGAACCCGCGATCGTGGTGAGGGTAAAAGCAGAAGTGGGTAGTTTTTGTCTGAAGGAAGCGTAGGTGGGAATCATAAATAACTCGTAACTCGTAACTCATAACCTATAACACTACGTTTTTTGCAACTGATAACCAAGGTTTAACTAGATCTCGTTACGAGTTACGAGTTAAGCGTTACGAGTTATCTCAATAAAGATCGGCTACTACTTTGTAGCAGATATCTCGTCTTTTTGCCTCTCAATTTAACCTCTAAATAAGTCCCCAAGTTTCCATCAGCTTGATTCAGTTTTGCCTTGGTCGTGTTATAGGCGATCGCTTTTAAAAGTCGTTTTTGTGCCTGTTTGAGTTCTTGTTTGTCGGTCATTGTCAAAAAAATTAATTATTTATTGCGATCGCATTTAAAATTAGCTCTAAAAGATGCTGCCTTGTAGCGATGGGCAGCTTTTATTTATTAGCTCCTAACTGTTTGCCATTTCACCTTGGTGAAATTTTTCTCGTGTTGTTTTGATGAAATCTCTCAGCAATTTTGAACGAATATCTTTGGGGATATCCATAAATTTTTCATAATCTTCTTCCAAAACTCTAATTGAAATTGGTTTTTTACCCATCGGCTTATCAAAAACCTTGGGATAAGGTGGCAAATGTTTAGTTTCGGGATTGTAATTCGGCATCTAGCAAAATAATTGTAAACACTGCAATCAGCAGATAGAATTAGAATCATTTAATTTTAAGCGGTTTCAGAATCCAAAGCCTTAATTAAAGTTTGTCTGACAAACTCCTGCCAATTTTTCTTCTGTTTGAGCTTGTTTTTGAGCGACAGAGGCACGCGAAGGTTTACCTGCTCTGAACAGGGTTCTTCTCGCTCGGTTTTAAAGCCATGCTTATATAAATTTGGATTTCCCCCAGGTCTTGCCATAAATAAAATTGTTTTCAATAATTTGTGAACACATTATTATGTATAATATCTGTATTGGGCGATCGCCCCATTCCGTGACAAGAATTGCGATCGCTCCAATAATACGTTCACAAGCAGTAGAAACCACTATGAACAATATAAGTATACCTCAACGAATTAACCGCCTTCTACCCGACCAACAAATCGAAGCAATCTTGCGCACCCTGCT
Organism: Pleurocapsa sp. MO_226.B13; assembly: GCA_030064795.1. Next base: position 3,262 of record JASJEI010000286.1, read on the forward strand.
AATCAATCGTCCCGTCCGTATCCTCAAAACCCTAGTACGGACAGGACGTAACCAAATTTCCTGGATCTACATCGAAAACGAAATTACAGGCGATCGCACTGCCACGTTTGTTTCTTTTGCCGACTTGCTCGAAGCTTTTTGGACTTGGTTGGAGTCGGCACAGTTGATGCTAATGGCACTTTGGCAACGCGAGACGGTAGCCAAGGCAATCTGGCAAAACACTGATGTTGGGACGAAAGTATATCATCGAAATTTTGGTTGGTGCGAGGTAGTCGGGAAAGATCTCACCGAGCGGTTGGGGATTCCTCGCTTTTGGGTCGAAACATCGGATAGTCTAGAGATAGTCAACGCGATCGAGGTGGTATCGAAATGACCAATCCAATCATCGAAACCGATTTAGCGTCTGTCTTAGAAAAGCTAAATGACAAATTTGACGACCTAGATCGCAAAATAGATAAACATCAAGACGAAAATAGATCCTCGTTCAAAGACATTAACGATCGCCTTAAAAACATAGAGATTTCCCAGGCAAGGTTAGAGGAAAAATTTTCCGCTCAAGAAAAGATCGTTACCGAGCTTAAGGACTCCAAAAACAAACAAATTTGGGCGTTAATTATTCTGGCTTTTACCGCTGTAATTAGCTTGGTGATTGGTTTGGGCAAATTTATTTTTTTTAATAGTTGACGTAAATGAGCAAAGCTATAAGCTATAAGCTATAAGCTATAAGCCAGTTAAAAGAGGTTTTAAAGAACCCACGAGCTATAAGTTTAAAGCTACTACGCAGGTAGTCAACTAAAAAGCTTAGAGCTAAAAGCTTAGAGCTAAAAGCTTTTTTGGTAAATTTCGCTCAATCTCACTTCCAAATCTACTGAAGCCAATTGAACATGAGCCTCTGGATTTTCATATTCTGTTAGCAACCATTTCCCCGCTTCTGTCTTGGTGTATTGCATTACTTGACATTGTTGTTCTTTGATTAAGATATACTCTTTGATTCCCTCAATAGAGCGATAATAAGTAAACTTATCTCCTTGGTCGTAATTTTGAGTTGAGGGGGATAAAACCTCGGCAATCATTACAGGATTGGTAACAGTAGTTCGGCTTTTATCGGTGTAAATTGGCTCTCCCTCGATCAGCATTAAGTCGGGATAGCCACAGAAGCGATAACGAGGTATCCAAAGACGGACACCAGCCATGTACACGCGATAATTTTGTTTTCTTAGGTTAAATTTTAAATTAACAGCTAGATTGCCTAGGATTTCGTTATGAACGGTTGTATCTCTGGACATGGAAACGATCAAGCCGTCGCGGTATTCGCTTTTGTATTCGGCTCGTTCTTCCAGTGAAAGGTATTCTTGGAAAGTATGTGGTAATTGCATTTTTATTAGCTTTTAGCTACTGCGCGAGAAGCCCACACTGTATTTTTAAAATCAGTGTGGGAGAACGTCACACTTAAGCGAAAGTTGAAAATCTTACTCCGTCATAAGTCAAAGCTTGTTTGCGATTGCTGTCCACGTAGCTACAGTGAATCCAACCACTGTTGGCAGATTTAGGATTATAAAATTCCAAGATAAGTTGATCGAAGTCAAGGTTGTTTTTAATCCAAGCTGCCACTTTTTTATTTGGAAGACCAGGAATTTCAAAATCTGCTGCCTGTCCTTTACAGTGTTGAGATGTTTCGCTTCCGCCAATCCGTGCATTAAGTCGAGGAGAGCGATAACCAGAAGATACAATTACTGGTTTTTGAAAATGGTCGCGCACGGGCTGAAGCACATTAAAACAAAGACTTTTGAGATTATCTACTGCAATAGCATCTGGTTGATTATTCATGCCGTATCTACTTGCCGTCTGCGATCTGGTAAGCTCCGATAGCCAAAAGTTTTTACTTAACTGCATTTTTTTCTAGTTTCTAGTATGTAGTTTGACCACTTGCGCTCTTTGGTCTAAAATTAACCGCTCTTGAGGAGTTAAATCAAACAAATATTAATAAAATATAAAGTTTCCTTACAAGACTAACAGATCGCTTTTACTACTGCCCACCAAGAATACATAAACTGCGACCATAGCGTAGCTTGGTCGTAGAGTATGTCAAGAAGAAGCTGTCAAAGCAGCATCAATGTCCGTCTGAGTCACTGGCTCGATCGCCTCGGCAAAAATATCCTTAATGATTTCTCCCGCCACGACTAAAACCAGATTCCCCTCGGCATCCTTATCAATCGGAATTTTCTCTTTAAGCCAAGGGTTTTGCGGTGGATTTTCTGCTGTCAAAACGCTTTCTATCGCGCTATTTATACTCAGATTACCAGAGTTAAGATAAATCGACATCTCGCGATCGAATTGCTCGAAAAAGCTTTCAATCCCTTGAGTTAGATTTAACTGTTTGAGTCCCATATTCGTAGCAGCTTCTTCTCCATAGGCAGTAAAAATCGCGGAGACAGTGCGATCGATCTCCCTGGCTCGTTGCTTAATCCAGGATTTAGCAGCCACTCTCCGACCGACAACAATTTTATCTTTTGCTCCTGGCTTGGTTAGGGGATTAGGTAAGGTCTTGTAATGCCTAATTTCAACTGGCGAGCCGTACTTCTCTCTGTAGACTCCACAGATCATCGCATCTTGCTTTTGCGGATCGATGCCTTCAAACTCGCCGTATTCGTATTTCAGTTCAATAATTTTAATCGGCTCGTCTAATAACTCCTGCTCCTCTGATTCGGGATTGTTATCCAGCCAAAAGATTTTACCCGCATATAAATGCTTGGTAGTTACCAATTGCGATCGCAAACTTATTCCTTGCTTGAGATGCAGTTTCCAATCGATATTATTGGGCGAAGTATAAGGAAGGCTATATAGTTCGTGGTCTTCTGGTAATAAATGATTGAGGAAATAACCCGTCCAGTTTTCTATAATACTCATCTTTTTTGAAAATTTTGCAAGTAATGATATATGTATCTATTCCACTTTGCATCCTCAACAGCGTTGTGTTTGCCGTGTTTTTGTTTGGGTAGTCGAGGATTTCCATAGCGATCGCATTCCTGTTTCAAGTCTTTACAATACATGGGAAATCCTGTTGGTAGATCCATCATTGTGCCGAATAGTTGGCAAAAAACGACCCAATCATAATCGGCATAATAACCCCAAAATTCAGGTTTACTGTCTAATTCTAGTTCCCAAAGAAGCGTTTTATTGTTGACAAGATTCGCGTATTCAGTATTAGACAAATGAGACAGATCGACACATTTTGTTTTGACAAAACGAACAACTTCAACAGCAATTTGTTCTTGCGATCGCCACGCAAGATGTTCCGTGTACACTCTTGCTCCTCTAATTCCAGAGGGTTCTTTTTTTGGAGGTAGTTGGTTTATGACGTTTTCTTTTACCCAGTTATTTGCTTTAGATAAATCACAATCCGAATTGCAGGCATAGTATTTATGGTTAGCATCACTAACTATGCCAATCGAAATCAGATCGATGGTTTTTCCATCTTCGATAAATTCTGTGTCTAAAAAAAATTTCATTTGATAATTATTCCTAATAAATAATTATTACTTCCCAAATATTCCCCAACAAAAGGAACTAGAGTATTTCCAGATCGACTGGGACTATCAACTAAAGGGATCTGCTGAATAAACTTGCCACCGAGCCAACTTTCCCGATTAATCGATAGAGTTTTGCCGATTCTTCTTTCGCACCATTGTTTTCTAGATCCAGACGATAAAAGCCATTACTTTCAAATCCCTCATAACCTTTAAAACTGTAGGTATTCTTGTTATTTTCAGTCAGACCATATTGGTAATAAGCACCCCGATAGTTTCTAAAGCGCACCCCAATCTCGCATTTTTGATAGTCGTTACTTCTCCAGTTAAATCTTTCTTTAGATGCCAACCCAAACACAAAATAACGACTATCGCTCGAACAATACCAAATAAAACTCGTGGTTTTGACTTTGCTCCTGCTATCCCAAGCTAAAGCAGGAAACGCCAAATACCCTTTAGACTTAGTATAGATACCGTTATTTTTAGATAGCGGGGCGACATTTTTATAATACAAAATATCTAGGTTATCCCAGTCAGCAACATTATTCCCCAGGGTCAATTCATTCAAATTGTTAAAAGGCAAAACCCCTAACTGTTTTGTTTCTTCTGTAGTTGCCGTTGTCCCCGTTTCAGGATCTAGTAATTGCGCGATCGCCTTTTCAGTTTCATTACCAGTCGCTAAAACTGCTTCACTGTCGCTCATCTGCACCCAAGTATTACTGCTCCAGCGATAAGTTGTGTCTGGAGGCAATTTGGGAACGGCAATCAAAGCAGGATCGGATAGTTCGACTGCACTTATTTTGGCAAAGTAACCAGTTTCTTTATTCACATATATAAAACCAGCCATCAAGATTTTCTCCTTGTCGCTCGAACATAAACCAGCCAATTATTAGGATTTAAATTGAACTCATTTAAATTGCCCTCTTTTCTAGTAATGCTGATGCCGTTATTGCCAATTTGCAGATAAATATTATCACCGTCAACCGATACCGTCGCTCTACGAGAAAGCAAAGCTCTTTCCCCTATCACCCAACCATTTTGATTTGATGTGCAGACAGCCCATGCCTGGATCTGATACCAGTCTGTTGTCGGGTCAAAATCATCCCAATCGTGGGGAAAAACCACTTCTGCACCGTTAATATAGTTAAGTTCTGGCGAACTATAAGTTTCATATCTCTGAGCAAGTTCGGCGATCTCAACAGCATTTTTAATAATGGTGTTGAGATTTATCCACTCAATTTCTTTATTAATTCCTTGGATTCTAAATGCTAGATCGGCAGTGCTAGAAGACGAAGTTCCATCGGCTCTGACAATTCCAGAGTTTTCATTTCTAATTCGATCTGTTTTTTGGACTAATCTAAAATCCTTGTCTACCTTAGATATTCGCCAGCTATAAGTCTTATTTTCTTCTAGTAAAAGCGGCTCAAAAGCAAAATCAACAAAAGACTCCCTGCTGCTTCTAATACTAGCTGTTCTTAAAGAAGTGGCGATAATATTTCCAACTCCATTGTCAGAATTAACCACCTCCAGTCGCATTTCGACGAGATCGCTGAAACTAGTCTCTCCTACTACCATTACTGAAATTTGATCGACTATAACCTTTGTGCTAAAAGTAAAACTTTGATAGCGAGTCGATATAAAATCATTTATTTGAGGATTAGATATAGTAGTGGTCGAACTGATTCCAACCAAAGACTGAGATGTTTTGTTTTTTACTACCTTCCAAACTTCTGAGTTGTAACTCCATTCAGTACCTTCAGGATAATCATCTTCTGTTGTCGGAGCGCGATTAAGGGTTAAGCGACCTAGGAATCTTGTTATCCAATCGCCAAAAGTATTGTAGATACTACCGTCTTCAGAACTAACGATCGCATTTTCGATAAATTCTTCGCTACTACCATTAAATACTTGGATTGCGTTTGGTTGGGAATTTAAAATATAGCGATCGCCTGAATTCAAGCCAGTCGGTGTAGTATCGAAGACCCCTACGATTGGTTCGACAAAATAGCGATCTCTCTGCTCACCCGTATCCAATCTCTCATCTAACTTCTCAATTACAGTCTGCAAAGCAGCTTCAGAAACCCCCTCGACCAAATCGGCGTTAGTGTCATCGAAGGTAATTTTGTCGGCTTTTCTTCTGAATTCAATAGACATCTTTTGTAATTCGTAATTCGTAATTATTTTTGTTTGAGTTTTTTGGTTGATGAAACCAAGATTTTACCTATTTCATTTGCTTCATTTAATAATGGCTGAAATCTTTCTTTTGGTACTAAATTAGATTCGATCAACAATTCAATACAATACTGACTTTCTCGGCATTATTTTAAGCCAACTTCAAGTTTGTTGATAAAGTCTTTAGTGGATTGCGCTGATTGAGCCTCTCTTACAATAGATCAGACACTTGTGGCACTTCTAAATAATTGTTTGCCGATAATTTTGCACTCCTCATTTTGCTGTTTTAACCAGCCATAAGCCTTGATAATTCTTAATGCAAATTGCTTGGTTATTTCCGTTATAGAAGTATAATTATTTATAGTTAAAATTGATTGTAGTAATCAAATTTTAACATTAAGCCTGGGTGAAACCTGGGCTTAATTACGAATTACGAATTACGAATTATATTGCATAAGTAATATACAAACTCCCCGCAGTCACTTCATAAGCGATCGCGTCGTAACCGCTCGTCAAAACAGGGAAAGAAATCTGTTGAAGTTCGTCTGTGTAAGCAGTACCTTGGATTGTTCCCGTCCCGCCTGGGGGAATGGCAAAAGTAGCATATTTAGCCCCTGCTGGAATCGTGCCATTGCCAACCTCCGCAATAATAAAGTTAGCAGTGGGCAAGGTGGCAGAACTACCCCCGTCGCTCCCTCCACTTCCCGATTCAATTAACCTCAAACAAAGCGCACCGATCGCAACTGCGATCGAGTAATCGTTGTTGCGATATTCTTGGAATTTTTGAACGTCAAGATCTATCTGGGAAACCATAACTAATTAAGAGAAATGCGATCGCTAAAATTTTCCCATTTGCGATTACCTTTAAGTGGGACTCTTTTATCGAGGTCGGCATAATCGCCAAATTCCCCCTTTTCCCTTTCCTCTAGGACTTTTTGAGCGGTAGACATTGTAATGCCATCAATGGCTGCTAACTGGTCAACTGTAGCAGTAGCAATATTTAATTTTTCCTTTTCTTCTTCCAGAATTACTGGTTTAGGAGGATTGTAATTATCCTTCTTCTGGTTGGGAGTCGAGCCTCCTACCTTTACCTTTTGTTCTTTTAGGGAATTGTGGTAATTTGGGGTAGCTAGGTCTACTCCTTCGGAACTTCTAATTACCAAATCGGGATTATTGCGAATGGCTTCGGGAAGATCGATATCGCGATAAACCCCTGCGTAATAAGCATTGCCCTTGTAGGCGGTAAATCTTTTTAATTTTATTTGTACCATTTTTAACTCGTAACTCGTAACTCGTAACGCATAACTAATGTTAATAATTACTCATTACTAATTACTAACCTCCAATAAAAATTATCCTGCCAATACTTTTAACGCGCCAATGCGTCGATTATCCGTTACCCAGGGTAACATTCTGCCTGCTGCCAAGCTTCGGCACTGCGGGGGCGATAGCTGCATTAATTCGTCGGAATAGACAAAAATACCGCCTTTGGGCTTCATCTTATTGGCTCTGCGCGTGCCAAACCCGTTTCTTCTCCCCATAGCACTTTCTAAAGTCAAGCCCCAAACCCGTTCGACTGACTTGGGATTGACTATCGATACCGTATGAGAAGGATTATAGGGGAAGCGCATCGATCGCCCTGGTTCGATTTCTAGTTCGTATTGAGCATCGAATTGAATGATTTTTGGCAGTGCCATAATCTCTTCGCTCATACGGTCTAAGATTTTGCGAGTTACCCTAGTAGGCAAGTTGCTGGTGGGATGGGAATTAATTAAGCCCATGCTGGCTGCATATTCGGCAGTAGACCTTTGTCTGATTAAATTGGTAATATTTTCCTCACTCATGGTATAGGCTTCTGGGTAGTAGCCGTTAATCCGATAAAAAGCACGGGAATGGTCGATTAAATTCTCAATGCCGTTTGCCGTATCGTGATTGTCCCAAGTCGCAGCACCAGTGAGGGGGTCGGGGAACAGTTCGGGGTAGGTATCGTAGTCAACGCTAATCGATACATTTGTTCTGGGGTCGGTAAAGCGAATTTTACCCGTAGACCAAACTTGAGCGGTTAAGAGGTTGCCCAATTTAAAGACTTTGGTTTCTAAATCCCTAACCGTACCGAAAAGGAAATCAACAAAAGTATCGGGGATAGCCTTACTTTGACGAAACTGATACATCATTTTCATCGTTTCTTCGTCAAAGACGTGGGAAAGAGTAATTTTGCCCATACCACCTTGAACCGAAATCAGTTCACCCATCGAAGTGGTCGGTACTTCTCCCCCAGTAGCGGTTAAAGAACCAATGGTCATATTGCGCTTGAGTTTAAACTGAAGCACATCAAAGCTATCGGCTTCGATATAGGGAGAATAGCTATCGAAGATCTGGAACTGCCCTAACACTTCCTTATCGGGCATTTGGTTGTGGTTTTTAAAGTGCGTTTCTTTATCTGGATCGATTAAGAAAGCGTGGGTGTTGTCAATCACCCGATCTAGTCTGGGCTTGTAATGGGCTGAAGTTAATAACTGCTGAATTGATTCAAACATATCGGTCTAACTACCGTAGGTTGGCATGAATTTAAGTGTGGGCAGGGCAGAAACAATGTTGCCGTCGAGATAGGGGACTGCTTTGGTGTTGATATTGGCGGTATCGTAGGCAGCTAGATCGCCTACCAATTCCAGACCCCAGTCATCGGTTAAATATTTAGTGTGGGCGACAATTCCCAGTGGGCGGGCGTTAATTACGCCGATTTTCGCCCCAATATCGTGGGAGTTATTACCAGCAGCAGGAGTAATAGTTAAAGTACCCGCTCCTCCCGCAACCTGGATGCTTAACGCCCCCGTACCAACTACCGAACCAGAAGTAGTAAAGATCTGCCCCGTTTCTTTGGCAGTAATAGTTAGGGAGGTAGCATCAATAGCGATATCTACTGCATCAATACTGCTAAAGTGCGATCGCCTTTGATCTGTTAACGCTGAGGAGAGTAGTTGCAGTAGATCGGCAACATCTGTGGTAGTGGCTGTTACCGCAATACTCATCTCTTCAAATTGCAGATTAAAGACATCCCCAATGGCGATCGCACTGGGAGTAAGAGTTACTTGAAATTTTTCTACTCCAGGATTAACCGCAGTTACAGTACCGAGTTCTTGGGTAGCGTTATTTACTGCCTGTTGTTCTGCTAGTAAATTAAAACTACTATCGCCAATTTCATAAAGCACGTCTCCAGGCAGAAATACCCAGGGATTATCTACAATTACAGAAGGATCTGCTGCGGTGTAGGGAGAAATAATATTGGCTCTAGCTAGAAGGCGATTATCTGAAGTTAAAAAACTACCTGCGGGGATTTTTTTATATTCCCCCACTTTAGATACTGCTTCGGGGTTAATATAAGCCTGGTAGAGACTGTTAACATTATTGTTGTTGTAGAGAATTGGGCGGTCGAATTGATAACGCCTTTCGTTTAAGTACATATTTCTAAATCAGTCCGTTACGGTTAATAAAATCTTGAGCTTCGGTTTCAGCAGCGCGATCGATAACCTGAACGCCACTATCGTCTTGAGGGAATTCGCCAAACTGAATTACCTGCCCGCGATCGCTTGCTACGCTCAAATAGTATGAGATACGGTCTACTTGAGTTTCGGGAGCAACATTATTAGCAGCACAAGCTGCGCTAAATAATGCCACTCCTTCTTCGCGGTCTACAGATTTACCGAATAACTTATTTTTCTCAAAAGGAGTCAAGCTCCCCTCTTGAACCAGGAGTGATGCCTGACGTTCCAAACCGCGCAAAACATCTCCCAATTCCTGTTGTTGCTTCAGGGCGTTGAACTCGGCTTTAAGCTGACTGATTTCCGAACTATTTTGTAATACCTCTACGGGAGTAGTAGATTCATCCGCCGAAAATTGCGCCACTTCGTTAATAGCATTGGCAGCCAGGCTCATAAACTCCTTGAATCCCGCTTCCGATTGAGTGGCACTAAAACAGGCCGTAATACTATTTGCCGTATCAGTATCGGGGACAGCTTCTCCCAGAATCAGACGTTCGACTTCTGGCTGAGATAAACCCGTAGCAGATGCGATCGCGCTCTTGCCTGCCTGGGGGGTTTCGTATTCTTCGGCGATTAAATTACTCAGGGTCATACCCATCGCTTGAGAAAAACTAATTGTCTGATTATCAGCAGAATATTCGTCCATAGCTTCGATTTCAAGATCGAAGATCTCTAGATTCATTTCTGCCGATTCGGTAATTACCTGGGCGATCGCAGCATCGGTTTCAGCTTCACCCATCTGCCCTTCTTCTTCAGCGTCCATCAATTCTTCTAGGGCGTTTTTAGTATTGGCCGCATTAATTACAAACTCGTCGATCTGATCGATTTCGTTGTCTTCTAAGTCTGCATCGCAAAGGATGGCGATCGCGGCTGCTAAATCTTCTTGAGTATATTTCATCATCTACGTTTTCTTTTTTTTCTAGTTGCCAAATAACCAGCAGCACCGCCAGCTAAGACTGTACCGCCTGCTGCAATGGCTGCGGTTTTAGGGTTGGATTTGACCAGGTTTACTGCTTGTCCGCCGTACTTTTGACCAGCAGCCATCCCTGCTGTGCCGATACCAGCAGCACCAGTAGCCAGTTTGCCAGCAGTGCTTTTACCTGCCTTGAGTATCGACTGACCGACCATTACTGCTTTACCGCCTACATTTCTAATGTGTCCCTTCCTTACCCCTGGGGTGGAAGTTGCTTTTGCCTTGGCAGGGTTTTTAACAGGATCTTTGGGAAACCAAGAATCTTGGGTTGCTGCTTTAGGAGTAATTTCTATTTCGGGGGTTTTTCTGGCTTTGGGGAAATAATATCTAGCACCACCAGCACCAGTTTCTAAACCTGCAAAATCTGCTGATTGATAATCCCCAATAGAGAATATTGAGTAATACTTCATCTATCTGCGTTTCCTTTTTTTTCTAGTTGCCAAATAACCAGCAGCACCGCCAGCCAAGAGCGTACCACCTGCTGCTAGGGCTGCGGTTTTGGGGTTGGACTTGACCACGTTAAGAGCTTGTCCGCCATATTTTTTACCAGCAGCCATTCCCGCTGTGCCGACTCCAGCAGCACCAGCAGCCAGCCTCCCAGCAGTACTTTTACCCGCCTTAAGGAGCGATTGACCGACCATCACCGCTTTCCCGCCCACGTTTCTAATGTGTCCCTTCCTTACTCCTGGTTGATTGCCAGCAGCCATAGGATTGTAATGGATTGGTTTATATCCTTTGGGGCTAAAATCATATTTAGCAGCAAAATCTGCTAAGTTATAATCTCCTACAGAAAACATGGCATTGTATCTCATGCGCTCGCTCCCCTTCTGGCTCTTTTTTTTCTTTTCATAGTTGGTTCGTTAAAATCTACAATATTATCTGTTTCTGTTTGGGAAAACTTGTTATCCGAAGATAGGGATTGCTGGCTCGCACCCTGGTATAAATTGGGTTCGTAAGGGTTGGGGTTATAGATATCGCTCGTCGCCTCTGTTTCCTCAAAAGAGATTTTCAAATGCTCGACTAAATCTTCAGTTAGCTGTTCTAGAGCCTTCCTTTTAAGCTGATTGGAGTTAAACCCAAGCGGTTCTTTCTCTTCTAAATCGGCGATCGCTCTTAGAGTCCCTGCAAAGATTTCAAACTTTTTGAGTAACTCCTGGTAGTGCTTTTCCCAAGCTTCGAGCTTTTCTTTGGCTTCGTTATAGTCGGTTATGCCGTGATGCACGGGGCTACCATAAGCACCAGCACTAAAGAGCAAGGATGCACCGCTAAGAGCGGGAAATGCTACCGCCGAAATTTCGACGAACTTGTTTTTAACTGGATCTATTCCAGCAGAAAGAGCGCGAATGGTTTTGTTTTTAACTTCATCTAAACGATTGACGACGTGAACCTGAGCGAATGCTCCCAACTTGCCAACCAGATCGTCTTTCATTTTTGGGTTGGGCAGGTCTGACTCTTCGATCGGACGGCAGTATACGGGAGATGCCATCTTACCCAACTTATTAATCGCCCCATTTGCACCGATCAAGGTCTTAGAATGTTCCACCATCAAAGGGATTTCTCTGCCTTGATGGAAATCATTGTTGGTATTAATGGCGAGCAAATTCACCCTCTCGGCGGGTACTTGGTGATATCTGCCAGCATTATCTTTATGCTTGCCCTCGTAAAAGAGCAGAGTATTACCGACTAAGCCACCCTCTGGATGCTCGCTATATTTGGGTTGTAATCCTATCGCTGGTTCGGAAAAATAAACCAGATCCATTTTTTTAATTATTAGTTTGCTCTCCACAGTTTACGAGCAATAAAGCTATAATATTGGGGATTTCCTGTAGGTCGGGAATTTTTGATGAGTGAATCTTTACAGAAATTAATCGGTCAAAAAATTAGACAGCAGCGTAAAGCAGCCAACTTGTCTCAAGAAAAATTGGGTGAGTTGGTACATTATAGCGATGAGACTATTTCGGCTTTTGAAAGAGGCGATCGCGAACCTGGACTGTTTGCTGCTTTTAATATGGCAGAAGCCCTGGGGTGTAGTGTAGAGGATTTTCGCCCCGAACCAGAGCCGTTTGATTATTAAACCCGACTAAATTTGGATACAGACATTCAAACTGATTTTTATTCAACATTATTTTCCGCCTCGTAACTAGTTTGCTGTTGTTGTTGAAGTATTTGCTGGATTTGCATCTGCTGGAAATCTTCAACGGACAACCGAGATAATCCTACATCTTCCCTGATTCTATTAACTGCTTCTAAATCTTGAGGCGAGACAATCCCTTGCAGCATAGCAGACATCAAATTGGTAATACGCATTCCTGCCTGTTCGGGTGGCAATTGTTTATTTACATCAAACGAGCCGTAATCGTCCTGTTGGGAGATGCCAAAATTAGCCGAAAGTAAATCGCGGGCGATCTGTTCGATAAATTGTTCCCGACAAATATTGACCATGCTTTCAATTTGGGTATCTAAAGTCAAACGATGTCCCGCATTCAACCCCGCCTGACCCAAAGCCCCCGATCCTTCCCCTAAGATAGTCTTGGGAATGCCGTAAGCCATCAGAATATCATCGGTATACCGAGTCAGAGCCAGGTTATAATCCGCTCCAGTTCCAGCTATACCTGGGAAGTGCTGCACCTCAGTACTTTTATCAATTGCCACCACATCTCCATCTTTTGCCTGGGCGAATTTTTCCCCCGCAGCCTTAACCGCATTGATCGGTATGGGGTTGCCCTTACTATCGATTAGGTTTTCCCCGCGAGCATTAGTTAAAGGGACGGTAGCATTGCTGTCGGCTTTGACTATTGTTTGTCCTTTGACTCCCTTAGCTAGTTGGTTATTCCAGTTTTTCAATGCCAACTTACGAGCTAAATAGTAGTTATAACCCCTGACACCCTGTCCATCGCCGAGAGGATTTTCTGGATCTTCGATTGAGGGGATATAAATGTGCAGTAGTTTGCGACGGGGTATGGGGTAGTGGGATCTATAAGTCGAGCGATAAATAATTCTGTCCCAATCCCCATAAATCCCTGCAAAACGATATCTACAGGGATTTAATACTTTTAACTTCCACAATCGCCACTCCCCCTGATGCCCTGGGATGTTAGCCGAGTAGACTATCTCTGCCACCGCATGACCCAAACCGTAAGCCTGACGGAACATCTTACCTACTACATCGGGCAGATTGCCATGCATGGTTTTAAAGTTGCTCCGCATCCACTCGGTTAGAGTTTGCCTACCGCTACTAGTTCTAATCGGCATTTTATCTGGATGAGAATATTCCCCAAAAGCAGCCGAAGCCCTCAGACTTTTAAACTCCACCGCAATCCTATTGATCGGGCAAAAGCGGAACATTTTAATTAAATCGATCGCACTCGGCAATTCGGCGTTTTCGTAGAGTTCTGTAACGTAACTGGTGTATAAATCATCGAGTTCGGGAGCGAGTTCTCCTGGGAGGATTAATTTTGGTTCTTCTTGATTGGCTCTTAGTTTCATCTTTTTTCCTCGGGGGCATAGTTTTAGAATTGTGTCTAGATATGTACGGTTGAAACAGAAAAGCCTAATCGTGAGGTTAGGAATCTCTCGTTTTCAACGAGAGAGGATGTCAAGCGCGATCGCACTCCGCAACAGTGACGTTCTCCACACGCCAAATTAAAAAATTATGGCATGGGCTTCACTGTTTCACAACAATGAAATTTCTGCGTCGCACTTACCTAGACACTTAGTCCCTGGCAGATCGCTCTTTTTCCGATAATTAAATCGGTAGCAGACAGTTTCCTTTCCCCTCCGTCCGAGGGTACTTCGATTGATGCTTCACCACGCTGTTTAATAACCATTGCAGAAGCTATGTCTCTGGTTGTCGAGTAGTTACATTCTGGACAAGTATGTACTCTGACACTTAAATCTTTTTTTCCATTGTGTGTCTGACAATTAGGACATATTTGAGAAGTGTAGCGATGGTCTACCTCAGCTACATAAACATCTCTTTTCCATCCTACCCATTTCAATAATTGTCGAAATTGCCCAAAACCTCCATCCAGCATATGCTTTCCTAGCATAGCTTTAGCAGTTTTAGTAAAATCAATGTCTTCAACAAATATCATCTGGGCTTGATTGCACAACTGATGTGCAGTCTGAAAATGAAAGTTTTTACGAGAGTTTTTTATTTTGTGATGAAGTCTTGCTACTTTAATTTGTGACTTTTCCCAGTTCTTACTTCTTTTCTTTTTCCGAGATGCTTTACGTTGTAGTGATTTCAACTGACTTTGTAAATCTCGGAAAAATCTTGCTGGTTTTATTTCAACGCCATCAGAAGTAGCCAAAAAGTTTAAGAGCCCAATATCAATCCCAATTGCTCTACCATGTGGCGTTACATCTGGAATTTCTAGATCGGCAGTAATTGTAACGACAACATACCACTTGGTATTTCTCGCTCTCGATAATACCCTTACTCCTTTTACTTTAAATCCATCTGGGATAGGTCGATGTTGGTTGATGACAACATCTCCTATTTTTGGCAGCTTAATATGACAACCAGTTATTGGATTATCTTTAAACTGAGGATAGTAGAAAGAACGATACTGACCAAACTTTTTATAACGCGGGAATCCGTAACCTCTACGTTTAAAAGCTTCCCACGTATTGTGCATTCTTTTAACCACATCTTGAGTAGTTTGAGAATACACGAATTGGTAATAAGAGTTAGTCTTTTTCCATTGAGTTAATTGTCGTTTTTGCTCTAGATAATTAGGAAAAGGTATGTCTGCTGACATAACATATTCTTTTTCTAGAGAACAACTATCCACACTACATTTTCTGCTATTTATCCAATCTTTTAAATCTCGTAGGCAACGATTATATAGTCGTCTACAAGTTTCTAGCCAAGAAAGCATTTTTTCTTGTTGCTCTTGAGACGGATAGATAGCGTATTGGTAGTTCATCGTGATAGTCATGCTATAATTATAGCACATTTAGCGCGATTCATCTCGACGCTAAAATCAAAGATTTATAGCGTGAGGCGCGGGGTTGCGCACTAGCTAAGACAAATATAGCAATATTTTATGTAGCTATTAACTCGTAGTTCGATCGAAAGACTCAATAGCATAGTTATTGAGTCTTTCGATATCAATCCCCTCTTTTTTCAACGCCTCCAACAATTCTTCAACACCGCTAAAGCTGTTATTTTTAACCAACTCAAACACAGCTTTAGTTTTGTTTTTAGGGATGATACCACCACTATTTACCCAAATTGCCGATGGGGTAAGATTATTTGATGGATGCAATAGATTGAGCAAATTATTCTGACGCG